>DASSIA010000099.1:0-4673 GCA_035692345.1 Arthrobacter sp.
ACCCAGTTGCCCTCGAAGATGTGCTTCATCTCCAATTCGAAAAGGTCTTCGTCCGTGAAGATGCTCCGGTTGGCGCGGAAAACACCGTTCTCGTGATCCTCTACAAGGGCCTGGTCCAGGTGGGCTTGGATGCCCGCCAGCGTCTCTGTCATGTTGGCTCCTATCGGTATCGGGCTGCGTTGCCCGGTTGCCGGGCTGCGGTGCCCGATTACCCGGTTTGTGTGGCCGGGGGGACCGCCGAACGAACGGGCGGTCCAACTGAATGCAGCCCACTCTGCCAGTGACGTGGTGCCGGTCACACTAGGTAATTGCCTAAGGTTGCCTAGGGCAGCATTGAGACTTTTGAAGTCCCAAAATCGCTAAATTGAGTATTTGTTGAATACTAAATTGAGCCCTACGCTGTTGAACCAACAGTCACTGATGTTGCCCAGCACACAGTGGCCACCACGCAAGGCCAAGCATGCAGTGGCCACCACACAGGGAAGGAGCGCAAGGAGCATGGAACTTCGTCACCTGCGCTACTTCGTTGTGGTTGCCGAGACCTGTCACTTCGGCCAGGCGGCCGAGCGGCTGCAAATTGCCCAGCCGCCCCTGTCCCAGCAGATCCGGCACCTGGAGGCGGAGCTCGGCGTCGAACTCCTTGCCCGAACCACCAGAAGCGTCAAGCTCACGGCGGCCGGCGAGGCGTTCCTGGAGGATGCCCGGCGCATTCTCCGAAGTGTCGACGAGGCCGGCCGCCGGGCACGGAGGTTTGCGGACGGTAAAGCCGGAACGCTCCGCATTGGACTGACGGGGACGGCGTCGTACACCCAGTTGCCCATCCTGGCGCGGCTCGTTAAGGAGCACCTTCCGGACATCGTGCTGGACATCCGCACTGAGATGTTGACGCCGGCCATTGAACTGGCGCTGGTTTCCGGCGATCTTGACGTCGGCGTGCTCCGGCCACCCGTCCGCGATGTGTCGCTTGAGATGCGGACCATCGCTCGCGAACCCTTCGTGGTCGCCCTGCCGGAGGGCCACCGGCTCGCTGCTGCAGAATCCCTGTCCGTGGGGGAACTGCGGGGGGAGGACTTCATCATGTACCCGTCCGGTCGCTCCGTGGTCCACGATGCAGTGGTGCGCGCCTGCCGTGCAGGAGGTTACTACCCGCGGGTGGCGCACGAATCGGCCAAGACGTCCACCCAGCTTTCCCTGGTGGCAGCCGGCCTCGGCGTCGCCATCCTGCCTGAATCCGTCCGTGGCATTGCCCTCGCCGGTGTCCAGTACCGGGCGGTAACAGGATTGGACGACGTCGAGCTGGCGCTGGCTTGGACCCGCACCGCGGAGTCGCCTGTGGTGGGCTCATTCCTTGCCATGCTCGAGCGCAACAACATCTTCCTTGACTCAATCCACTCCGGGAGCTCGCAGTGAAAATAACATCCATTGAGGCGATTCCGTTCGCCATCCCTTACGTGAAGCCGTTGCGGTTCGCCAGCGGAGAGGTGCACACCGCCCTGCACGTGCTGGTCCGCGTCACCAGCGATGACGGGTTCGTCGGAGTAGCCGAGGCGCCCGCGCGGCCCTTCACTTACGGTGAAACGCAGGAATCCATTGTGGCCGTCATTGAGACACTGTTCGCGCCCCAGCTTCTGGGGATGTCCATCCTGGACCGCGAAGCCATGCACGCCGTCATGAACAGGACGGTGGGCAACCCCACTGCGAAGTCGGCGGTGGACATGGCCGTCTGGGACGTCATCGGAAAAACCCTCGGGCAGCCCGTCACGGCACTGCTCGGCGGCTTCACGGACGGCATGCGGGTCAGCCACATGCTCGGCTTCGCCGAACCGGCGAAGATGGTGGCCGAGGCAGAGCGGATGCGCAGCACCTACGGAATCACCACCTTCAAGGTGAAAGTCGGCCGCCGCCCGTTTGGCCTGGACGTCGATGTCTGCCGGGCCCTCCGCGAGGAGCTGGGCGCGGATATCGAACTGTACATCGACGGCAACCGCGGCTGGACGCCGTCGGAATCCCTGCGCGCCCTGAATGCCATGGCGGACCTTGACCTGACGCTCGCCGAAGAGCTGTGCCCGGCGGATGACGTCATGGGCCGCAAATGGCTGGTTGATCACTGCAACGTCCCGTTTGTCGCGGACGAGAGCGCCACAACTCCTGGCGAAGTGACGCGTGAACTGCTCAGCGGCGCCGCGAACGCCATCAGCATCAAGACGGCCCGCACCGGTTTCTCGCACTCCCAGCGCGTTTTGTTCCAGTGCGACGGCATGGGCGCCGAAGTGGTGATGGGCAACCAGATTGACGGACAGATCGGGACCCTGTGCACCGTTACGTTCGGTTCCGCGTTCGAGTCCACCACCCGGCGGGCCGGAGAGCTGTCCAACTTCCTGGACATGAGCGATGACCTTCTGACCGAACCACTTGAAATTGTGGGCGGACGTCTGTCTGTCCGCCAAGTGCCCGGCATCGGCCTCGACATTGATGCCGAAAAGCTGGCGAAATACCGCCTCGACCAAGGCAACTGAAACCCCAATCCCCAACCAAGCGCCGGCACTGCAGCCGGCGCCGGACGACGAAAGCGAGTCTGCTATGACAAACAACCTGACCGAATTTGATGCCAAGGCAGCAGAATCCGGGAGCGCGGCCACCGAGCGCTTCCGCGAAAGCGGCAAGACGGCCACCATCGAGGTTCCCAAGGAGCGCGTATCCCTGCTGGCCAACGAAGTGCTGGGCGCAGTCTACGATGCCATCCGCAAGCACAAGGTGACCTACGACGAGTTCAACGCCCTCAAAGCCTGGCTGATCAGCGTGGGCGAAGACGGCGAATGGCCGTTGTTTATGGACGTCTGGGTGGAGCACGTGGTGGAAGAAGTTTCCACCGAGGACCGCGAAGGCAACAAGGGCACCATCGAGGGGCCGTACTACATCCCGGGTTCGCCTGAATTCGAGACCCCGGCAACCCTGCCGATGCGCGAAGATGAAGGCGGCACGCCGCTGCTGTTCCAGGGCCAGGTGCGCGCCGTGGATGGAACGCCGCTCTCCGGTGCACGCGTGGAAATCTGGCACGCGGACGACAACGGCTTCTACTCGCAGTTCGCTCCGGGCCTGCCCGAGTGGAACCTGCGCGGGGCAGTTTTGGCCGACGCCGAAGGAAACTTTGCCCTGAACACCGTTCAGCCGGCCCCGTACCAGATCCCCACCGACGGTGCCTGCGGCAAGCTGATTGCCAGTGCAGGCTGGCACGCCTGGCGCCCCGCGCACCTTCACCTGAAGGTGTCCGCTCCGGGCCACCAGCTCCTGACCGCCCAGCTCTACTTCGACGGCGACCAGCACCTCTCCGACGACATCGCCTCGGCCGTCAAGCCGGAACTGGTTCTGAACCCCACGCAGCGCGGCGACGCAGCAGGCAACGAGGTCACCTATGACTTCGTTCTGGACGCAGTCCGCGCCTAAGCTCCCAGCGCTTAGGAAAGGACCCGGCTCTGATGAGCCGGGTCCTTTCCAGTTAAGGCTGATGGTTTGGCGGTGCGGGCTGATACGGGCAGGCTGAAGCACTCCTGCCGGTCAGAAGATGCGCAGGGTGTAGTTGGTGCTGGGCAGATCCAGGGCCGACCAGGACTGGTCAGCCCTGGCGGGCGGCGTGTTTCCGCGGGTGCCGCGCAGGAGCGCCGAGACCGAGGCGGCGATAACGATGAGGAGCAGGATGAGGGCGATTCCGAAGATTTCCATAGCTCCATGGTTCCCTCGTTGCCTGTCGATCAACAGTGGCAGAAATGACCAAAATGCTAAGGTTTCTGCCATAATGGATGCATGCTGAAAACGGTGGCGGTGATCGTTGTACCCAACTTTTCGATCTTCGAGTTCGGCACGGCGTGCGAAGTGTTTGGCATTGACCGGTCCGGGCGCGGCAGCGGTGTCCCCGCCTTCGACTTCCGCGTCTGCACACCCGAGCCTGGAAACGTCCGGCTGAAATCCGGCCTCTCCATGAATGTCAGCCTGGGCCTGGAAGCCGCGGCCGATGCCGACCTCGTGATCATGACACCCTTTGGGCGGGACGCAGACGTTCCGGAATCCGTCCTGGAGGCGTTGCGCGCCGCGCACCGCCGCGGAGCCTGGGTGATGTCCATCTGTTCGGGAGCCTTCGCCCTGGCCCGTGCCGGTCTTCTGAACGGGCGGCGTTGCACCACGCATTGGCACTACTCCCAGGACCTTGCAAGCCGGTATCCGGACGTGCACGTCGATGAAAACGTGCTCTATGTACAGGATGGCAACCTGATCACCAGCGCAGGAACTGCGGCAGGAATCGATGCCTGCCTCCACTTGGTGCGCGTTGAGTTGGGCGCCAGTGTAGCGGCCGCCATTGCGCGGGACATGGTGGTGCCGCCGCACCGCGACGGCGGCCAGGCACAGTTCATTGACCGGCCCATGCCTGCCTGCGGTTCCGCGCCGATGGAAGAACTGCTGCGTTGGATGGTCCAGAACCTGGAACAGGAACACACTGTTGGTGAGCTGGCCTCCCGCGTGCACATGTCAGCCCGGACCTTCGCCCGCCGCTTCCGGTCCGAAACCGGAGCGACGCCGGCTGCCTGGCTGAACTCACAGCGCGTCCTCCGGGCGCAGGAGCTGTTGGAGTCCACGGACCTCAATATTGACGAAGTTGCCCGGGAATCAGGCTTTGGCCA
>DASSIA010000100.1:0-12068 GCA_035692345.1 Arthrobacter sp.
GGTCGGTGTCCCCGGACGGGGCGATGGAGTTGAAGACCGTGCGCGCTTCGTGTTCCTTGCCCTGGAACACCAGGAACCGCGGCGACTCGGGCAGGGTGAACGCAATCCAGCCGTAGACCACGGCAGGAACCGCGGCGGCAAGGAACATCCAGCGCCAGGCCTCCATGCCCAGCCAGAACACCTGGCCCGCACCGCCGGCGCTGGTGGCAAAGAGGGCGTCGGACAGGAGCGCGGCGAAGATACCGGTGGTGATGGCCAGCTGCTGCAGCGAGGCCAGCCGGCCACGGACCTGCCGCGGCGAAATCTCGGAAATGTACGCCGGTGCGATCACCGAGGCCAGACCGATGCCCAGGCCGCCCACCAGGCGCCAGAAGACCAGGTCCCAGACGCCGAAGGCGAAGCCCGTTCCGATGGCGCTGGCCAGGAACAGCAGTGCGCCCAGCTTCATGGCGGGGATGCGGCCGTAGCGGTCGGCAACCTTGCCGGCGAGGAACGCGCCGGCGGCGCAGCCCAACAGGGCGACGGCCACGGCAAAGCCGGTAACGGCCTCGGAGAGCGCGAATTCGTCCTTGATGGCATCCACAGCGCCGTTAACCACGGACGAGTCGAAGCCGAACAGGAAGCCGCCCACCGCGCCTGCGAGTGCCAGCCAGATCACCCGCTGGGGGATATTGGCGGTTGTCTGCTCCTTGGCGGTGGGCATGGTGCTCCCTGGGTTTGGGGGTTGGGTGGATGCGGTGCGGGCGCCATCGGCCGCGACGCCGGCCCGGACGGCCGGCGCACGCGCGCTACACAGTGTGGCACGACACCGCCCGCCGTTCCACTTGGCGGCTTCCCACCAGGAAGATCAGGAGGACGACGACGGCGGGGGCCGCCCGCCGTCGTCCTCCTGATGACTTCCGCCGGGCTGCTCAGGCCCGCCGGCCGTAGCGGCGCAGGGCGAGGTAGGCCACGCTTCCGGCCACGAGTCCCCAGAACGGCGAGACGATGCCGGCCGGGGCCACTCCGGACGCCGTGACCACCAGGGTGATCACCGCCGCCTCGGCCGCGATCGGGTTCTCCTTGAAGTCCGAGATGGTGTCGATCAGCGAGCCGTGCAGCGCTCCCAGGAGTGCCACGCCGGCGAGGGCCGCCATCATGGCTGCAGGAACGGAAGAGAAGAGTGCCACGGCCGCGTTGCTGAACAGGCCGAAGAGAATGTAGAAGATGCCGCAGAAGATACCGGCCATATAGCGGCGTTCTTTGTCAGGATGGGCTTCCGGGCCGGCACAGATGCCGGCCGTGATGGCCGCCAGGTTGATGCCGTGCGAGCCCAGCGGGGCCGAGACCAGCCAGGCCAGTGACGCGCCGCCGAGGACCAGTTTGTCGTTGACCTTGTAGCCGAGGGTGGCCATCATGGCCAGGCCTGGTCCGTTCTGCCCGGCCATGGTGACAATCACCAGCGGCACGGCGATCCCCATGATGGCCTGCAGATCGAACGTGGGTGTGGTCCAGACGGGTCCTGAAAGGTCAAGCGTCAGGGCAGGCGCGTGTGCCTGGCCTGTCACGGCGCTCAGGACGGCCCCCACCGCCATGGCTACCAGGACGGCATACCGCCGCGTGAAGCGCCGTCCGATCAGGAACGCCACCACCAGCCCGCCTGCCACGATGGGGGACGTCACCACAGCCTCGACAGCCCTCAGCACAAAAGGCAGCAGCACGCCGGCCAGGACGGCGGCCATGACCGGTTTCGGCACAATGGCCAGGAGCCGCCCGAACCAGCCTGTCACGCCGATGATCAGGGCCAGCACGGCCGCCACCACGTAGGCCCCGATGGCGTCGCTGTAGCTGTAATTCCCCAGTGCCGTGAGCAACAGCGCCGCCCCGGGAACGGACCACGCCACCACAACCGGCTGGCGCGTCACGAGGCTGAGCACCACGCACGTCACGCCGCTTGCCACTGCCAGGGACCAGACCCAGGACGTGGTGCGTTCGGCGCTGAGGCCTGCGCTCTGGGCGGCCTGCAGAACCACCAGCATGGGCCCGGCATAGGAGATGGCCACCGCCACGAATCCCGCCGTCACGGCGGACAGCGAGAAGGACTTCCTGAGCGGCAGGCGCGTGGAATGTTCTGTCGGGGCGCTGGTCATCGGACTCCTCGGCTCGTCGGTGAGTTCTGTGCCGGGGCCGGCACGTTCCGGAGTCTAGCCTTAGTGGGAGGCCGCGGGCTCCTTGGCGAGTTTCGGGTCGGTCAGTTTCTTCTTTGGCAGCGCGAAGCTGATGAGGAACGCGATCCCGGTCAGCACGGCCGCGGTGAGCATCACGGTGTCGATCGACTGCGCGAAGCCCTCCGTGATGGGACGGGTGAGTGCGCTGTTGGCGGAGTGGAGCCAGCTCGTGTCGTTGAGTGAGTCGTCGGACGCACCGTTCTTGAAGAACTCGTACAGCTTGGCGTTGGCGGGATCCGCCGCCACGGCCGGATCCTTGAGGACCGCGAGGTAGTCGGCGTTGGACATGGCGGACTTCATGCCATCCGCGATCCTGTTGGCAGCCAGGCTGAAGAGCATGGAGATGAACACTGCCGTGCCCACGGCGCCGCCCATGGAGCGGAAGAATGCGGCCGAGGACGTGCCCACGCCCATGTCCTTGGCCGGCACGGACACCTGCATGGCCAGGGTGAGCGGCTGCATGCAGAAACCCAGGCCCATGCCGAAGAACACGGCGATCAGGCCGGGAACCCAGAGGCCCGTGTCCACGCCGAGGGTCAGGCCCATCACGAGGGCGGCGGTGGTGAGGATGGCCGTTCCCATGATGGGGAAGATCCGGAACGTGCCCGACGCCGAGATGGTCCGTCCGGCGGTGATTGAACCGAACAGGATGCCCACCGTGAAGGTGATCATCATGAGGCCGGCCTGGGTAGGCGTGAGGCCCTTGACCAGCTGCAGGTACATCGGGAGCATCGCAATCGCACCGAACATCCCGATGCCGATGATGAAGTTCAGCAGCGAGGACAGGCCAAACGTCACGTTCCGGAAGAGCCGGAGCGGGATCAGCGCATAGTCACCGGCGCGCTTTTCGGCCAGCAGGAACCAGATGATGCCCACCACGCCCAGGCCGTAGCACAGGAAGGAGTTCAGGGACGTGAAGCCCCAGCCGCGGCCCTGTTCCGCTACCAGCAGCAAGGGAACGATGGCGAGCGTAATGGCTGCGGCACCCCAGTAGTCGATCTTCTGCTTCATGTGCTTGGCGGGCAGGTGCAGGAACATAAACACCACGGCCAGTGCGGCCAGGCCGATCGGCAGGTTGATGAAGAACACCCAGCGCCAGCCGTCAAAGCCCAGGATGTTTGCCGAACCGGCGAAGGCGCCGCCCACCACCGGGCCCAGCACCGAGGAGATGCCGAAGACGGACATAAAGTAGCCCTGGAACTTGGCGCGGTCCTTCAGGGAAACGATGTCGCCGATGATCGTCAGCGCGAGGGCCAGCAGGCCACCGGCACCCAGGCCCTGGACGCCGCGGGCAATCGCCAGTTCGGTCATCGAGTGCACTGAGCCTGCGTACAGCGAACCGGCCAGGAAGATCACGATGGCCGTCAGGTACAGCGGACGCCGGCCGAAGATATCGCTGAGCTTGCCGTACAGCGGCGTGCTGACGGTGGACGTGATGAGGTAGGCGGTGGTGGCCCACGCCTGCAGGGACAGCCCGTCGAGGTCGTTGGCGATGGTGTAAATGGACGTGGACACAATGGTCTGGTCCAGGGATGCCAGGAACATGCCCAGCATGAGCCCCACCATCACGGTGACGATCTGACGCTGTGTCAGGGTTTCGCCGGCAGCACGCACGGCGGTTGTTTTGGACATGGCTTCTCCAGGAAAGAAAATGGGATTCAAGCTCGATAGTTGCTCTCAGTAACTATGTTACGTCCCAGTTCATTCCCGCTGCAGCTGTTTCTTCCGGAACCGCGCTCAGCGCTCCACGAGGATGCCGTCCGGATCGCACCAGACGGTGACTCCGGGACGGAAGGTCACGCCGTCGAGCACTACATCCACATCAACTTCACCGGCGCTGGCTTTGGCGCTCTTGCGCGGGTTGCTGCCGAGTGCCTTGACGCCCAGATCCAGGTGGGCGATCGCCTCGCGGTCCCGGATGGCACCATTAATCACGACGCCGGCCCAGCCGTTCGCCACGGCGCTCTCGGCGATCATGTCCCCCATCAGGGCTGTGGCCAGCGAACCGGCGCCGTCCACCACCAACACCGCACCGTTGCCCGGAGTGGCCAGCATGGACTTCACCAGGCCGTTGTCCTGGAAGCAGCGGATGGTCCGCACGGGGCCGCTGAAGTGTGAACGGCCGCCCAGGGACTGGAACTGGAGCGGGACTGATGCCAGCTCCTCGCCGCGCTCGTCGTAGAGATCGGCGGTGTTGACGGGGCTGTTGGTGGTACCTGCAGCAGGTGTGGTCATTGGATCTCCAGATGCTCGGTGTGGCGGTGTTCAGTGTTCGCGGGCGGCGCCGGCCCGGCGTTCGCCGTATGACAGGCGCGGCGATGAAGCCCACGATAGTCTGAATTTCAGAATCACCAACCCCAGGGGGAACCAGCCATGAGCCTGTCCGAAACACCAGCAGCGCCGGATCCCGGTGTAGGGGCGGCAAGCCTGACGGCGGCTCTCGCCGAACCGACGCGGAAGGTCACCGCGCGCTGGGTCACAGGACTCGTGCTGGTCAACGTGGGCATCAATGCCGCCTTCTTTGGCCCTATCAATGTTTTCATTGGCCAGCAGGCCATCAGCATAGACGCCGTCAACAAGGAGGCCATCCTGTCCCTGGTGACGGGCTGTGGCGCCGCCGTGTCGCTCGTGGCCAATCCCCTCTTTGGCGCCTTGTCCGACCGGACGGTCTCAGGTTTCGGCCGGCGGGCCCCCTGGGTTCTCGCGGGCGCCGTCCTGGCCACGGCCGCACTACTGGCAATGTCCGGCGCCACGGCGGTTGCCCTGATGGTCCTCTTCTGGTGCCTGGTCCAGCTGGGTGCGAACGCCGCGTACGCAGCCATCACGGCGGCAGTCCCCGACCGCGTTCCGGTCCTGCAGCGCGGTGGCGTGGGCGGCCTGGCGGCGATGGGCCAGACCGTGGGAATCCTGCTCGGCGCCGTCTTCGGCGCGGTGGTCTCCGGAAACTTCATGGTGGGGTACACCATGTGTGCCGCCGCCCTGCTGTTCTCCGTGCTGCCGTACCTCTTCCACCGGAATGATCCGCCGCTGCCCAGGGAAGCCCGGCCGCCGTTCACCTGGGCCGGATTCCTGCGGGGATTCTGGATCAGCCCGGCCCGCCACCCCGACTTCGCGTGGGCCTGGCTCACCCGGTTCCTGGTGAATGTGGGCAACCAGCTGACCATTGTGTACCTGCTCTTTTTCCTTCGGGACGTCATCAAGCACGAGGACCCGGCGCTGGGCGTCCTGATCCTCACCGGCATCTACGCCGTGATGGTCATGATCACCGCGGTGGTTGCCGGCCCCTGGAGCGACCGGGTGGGGAAACGTAAGCCGTTTGTGATCGCGTCCTCCGCCACGATCGCCATGGCAGGACTGACGATGGCTTTCTTCCCGGTGTGGACGGGTGCCCTGGTGGGGGCAGCCGTACTGGGCGTAGGGTTCGGCTCCTACCTTGCCGTGGACTTCGCGCTGCTCACGCAGGTGCTGCCGCAGGCGGCGGACCGGGGCAAGGACATGGGGGTCATCAACGTGGCCAATTCGCTGCCGCAGGTGTTCGCGCCGCTGCTCGCCTTCCTCTCCCTGCACTTCCTGGGCGGGTACGTCACGCTCTTCACCACGGCGGCCGTCATCGGCCTGCTGGGAGCCGTGTTCGTGGTCAAAATCAAAGGAGTTGACTAATTACGCCACGAACGCGTGACGTATAGTTGAGGCGGACTGCAGGCGGCGTGGGATGGGGACTCTCCCGGCTGCTGCACCATAGGAACACAACCCCGGAATCCTGATGCCCGAGACCTTTTCAGCCCATCCGCCCATGGCCGCCCGGCCCTCCACGCCGCGCCAGCGGCTGCGCTACACGCGCATTCTTGAGTCTGCCAGCGGGTTTGCCCGCAAGGGACTGGAGTCAGTGGACCTAATGGAAATTTCGGAAAAGTCCGGCGTGCCGCAGGGCACGGTGTACCGGTATTTTCCCACCCCCACACACCTGGTGCTGTCCCTCTATCGCCAGCAGCTGGACGAGCTTCAGGCCCGGGCCCGTTCGGCAGCGGCCAGCTTCGGCGGACGCGCCCTCACCGGGGTGGTTATGGAGATCTTCCACATGCGGGTGATGCAGCCCGCCGTTGAGCAGTGCCTCAGCCGCGGCGTGTACCTCAAGGACAGGGACACCACGGCACTCCTGCAGGAAATCGATGCCTTGAGTGAAACCGCGGTGGCCACCGCTTCCGACGACGCCGTGGCGGCCCGGGTGCTCCTGCTGACCGTCACTGGTCTGGTCCAGTCCGTCCGCAACCGCCGGCTGTCCCTCTTCGAGGCTGAAGAGGACCTCAAAAAGGCCTGCACGCTGCTCGCTCCGGTGGCTTCCGGGGCCCGCGCGGCGCACCGATCGGCGTAACTGGTCTAGACCAGTAGGCTATTAAATACGCCTTTATGCCGTGATCTGGGTCACAAAATGGCCGTGATTGGGCGGTTTTGCCTGTCTTCGCCCGATTTTTGTATTTTTCTGCCCGCCTGCGCTGTTTATCATTGCAGGACCGGAGCGGCTGGCAACCAAATCTGCAAGCGCTTCACCCCGGGTCCGCCACCTCTGGGCCCAATAGCGACGAATCCCACCCCTTGAGCCTCCCTGTGCTTGAGCCATCTGCGCCGTGCGCCCACGGCTAGCCCCAGGAGACAATGACGTGTCCATTGACGCAATCGCACCCACCGACAATTCAGCAGCCACTGCCCTGACCGAAGCCGAGATCTTCGACGCACACCAGGGTGGCAAGCTCTCCGTTACCAGCACGGTCCCGCTGTCCAACAAGCGTGACCTGTCCATCGCCTACACCCCGGGTGTGGCCGAAGTCAGCCGCGCCATCCACGCCAATCCGGAACTCGCCAAGAGCCTCACGTGGGCGCAGCGCCTGGTGGTAGTGGTCAGCGACGGCACCGCGGTGCTGGGCCTGGGCAACATCGGCGCCGCAGCCTCCCTGCCCGTCATGGAGGGCAAGTCCGCCCTGTTCAAGACCTTCGGCGAGCTGGATTCCATTCCCCTGGTCCTGAACACCACGGACGTTGACGAGATTGTCGAAACGCTTGTCCGTCTTCGCCCCAGCTTCGGCGCGGTCAACCTCGAAGACATCTCGGCCCCCCGCTGCTTCGAACTGGAAGAAAAGCTCATCGAGGCCCTGGACTGCCCGGTGATGCACGATGACCAGCACGGCACCGCCGTGGTTGCCCTCGCCGCCCTGACGAACGCCGCCAAGGTCACCGGCCGCGAGCTCGCGGGCCTCCGCGTGGTGGTTTCCGGCGCTGGTGCGGCAGGCATCGCCGTCGCCGAAATCCTGCTCGCCGCCGGCATCAATGACGTTGTCCTGCTCGACTCCAAGGGTGTCATCAACCGCGACCGGGCCGACATCGCCGCCGACCCGCAGAGCAAGAAGTCCCAGATGGCGCGGCGCAGCAACCCCCGCGGCGTCACGGGCGGCCCCGGGGAAGCGCTGCTCGGCGCCGATGTGTTCATCGGGGTTTCCTCCTCGAAGCTGGACGAAGCGCACCTCAAGCTGATGAACGCCAGCTCCATCGTGTTCGCCCTCTCCAACCCGGACCCCGAAGTCCTGCCCGAGGTGGCCGCCAAGTACGCCGCCGTGGTGGCCACCGGCCGCAGCGACTTCCCCAACCAGATCAACAACGTACTGGCCTTCCCCGGAATCTTCCGCGGCGCGCTGGACGCCGGAGCCCGCCGGATCACTCCCGCCATGAAGCTCGCCGCGGCCCGCGCCATCGCGGAACTCGCCGAAGCCGACCTTTCGGTGGACTACATCGTGCCCAGCCCGCTGGATCCGCGCGTTGCCCCGGCAGTGACGGCCGCCGTCGCCGCAGCAGTGGACGCTGAGTAACCTCCGCAGCCACAACCGGACACAACGCCCGACGGCGGTGCCTCCTTTAAGAAGGGGAGGCACCGCCGTCGGGGGTTAAGCCCGCCGCCAAGGGGCGCTGACCACCGCACCGCCCTATGCTGGGGCTTATGACCTCCGAAACCGTGGTGAGTATCCTGTGTGGCCTGGCCATCCTGGTGGGCGTGGCCGGCACCATCATTCCTGTCCTGCCCGGCAGCTTCCTGATCGGGCTCAGCCTGCTGGCGTGGGCCATCTGGGGTGGCGCCGGCGCGGTTGGCTGGGTGGTGTTCGCGGTGGGCATGGTGTTTGTGATCGCTGGCATGTCGGCCGGTGCAGTGCTGACCGGACGGAAGCTCAAGCAGCACGGCATTCCCAACCGCAGCGTGGTAATCGGCTTGGTCGCAGGCGTGGTGGGGATGTTCATCATTCCGGTGGTGGGGCTCTTTATCGGGTTCGCCGCCGGACTGCTGCTCAGTGAGCTTCACCGGACCCGGCGGGTCCGCACCGCAACGACCACAAGCTGGGCGGCCCTGAAGGCTACCGGGCTGGGTATGCTCGCGGAGTTCGGGCTGGCGTGCCTCGCGGCCAGCACCTGGGTGATCGGGCTCTGGGTCGCCGCGGCCACGTAGGGCGCACACCTATATCTGCCACGTAGCATGGAGAAATGACCGCGGGGGATGCCAGAGGACCAATCTACCGGGACACCCGTGACCTGACACCGTTCGGGAACGCCCATCTGCAGACCCCTGTCCGCGAGCTTGCCGGCAGCGTGGGCGGGCTGATCCACGGTGTGCTGGGTGGCCGGGATGCCGCGCTGATCTCCGTGGACGGCGATGTTCCCAGGCTCAAGCGGATGCCCGGCAAAGCGGCCAAAGCCGTGCACGATGCCATCTTCACCAGCAAGGAACCGGAGCGGCTCATCGCTCTTGGCCGCATGTATCCGGGCTGGGCCGGGCTCTGCTCCGTCATGGCAGGGCTCCTGGCGTACCAGCACGGCGGGTACCTGCGCGCGTCCGAGCTCCTCCAGCGCGGCCTGTCCCTCAGGAACGACGACGACGCCAACCAGTATGCGGCCACGTACCTCACGCGCGTGGTCACCCGGGTGGAGGTTGCCGAGCGCGTCGAAGTCCCCGTGCTGTTCAGCCAGGAATCGGTCTTCCTGGCCCTGTCGCACTCCCTGCGGGAGACTGGCCAGCTGGAAGCCGCGCTGCAGACCGTGGCCGGGCTGCCGCCGTCGTTGCCTTCAGCCCTGGCACGATGCGCACTGGCCTTTGCGCTGGGCCGTGACAAGGAAGTGGTGATCTGGACCGAGGGGCTGCTGAACTCCGACGACCTCTCGGCGGCGCTGCTGCTGCTCCGGGGCCGTGCGCTGCGGCGGCTCGGCGCCCGCGCGAAGGCGCAGGAGGCGTTGAGGGAGGTGCTCCGCCGTCGGAAGACGGACGCGGTGCTCCGTAACGATGCCCTGACCGACCGCGCGCTGCTGGTACTGGACAACGGCCGCAAATCCCTCAACCCGCGGGACTGGCTCCGTGGCCGGCCGGCCGAGCTGGAAACGTTCGAAGTCATCCGCAAGGACGTTGACGAGCGCCGGCTGTGGGAGCAGGAGTGGGAAAACCTGGACGGGAAGTGAGCTTGTGGACTCCCCACCCGGTGGTTGAGCTTGTCGAACCCGCCGGCCCGGAGTACAACGGAGGCATGAGCGACGCAGTCCGGTCCTGGGTTGAGAAGTACATCGCGGCGTGGACCACCAATGAGCCCGACGACATCCGGGCGCTGTTCACTGAAGGCGCCGTCTATGCCACCCGCCCGCACGACGAGGATCCGTGGCGGGGACGCGAGCAGATCGTGCAACGCTGGCTGGAGGCGCGGGACGAACCCGGGGATTGGACGTTCGACTGGTCGGTGCTGGGGGCCGAGGGCGGGCTGGCCTTTGTGCAGGGTTTCACGCGCTACCTTGGCGACCGTCCCAGCTACGACAACCTGTGGGTGATCCGCCTGGAACCTGATGGGCGGGCGTCGGAGTTCACGGAATGGTTCATGGTGCGCAAGGACCCCGGTGGTTGAGCCTGTCGAAACCGGGGTTTCGATGACAGGCTCACCCGACTGCCTGCCCGGTGAGCCCGGCAACCAGCGGAACCAGTTGCTCTGACAGGAGCACCACGCCCAGGGCAATCATGATGATGCCGCTGGCCAGGGTGACGGTCCGCGCGGCGCCGGGACGGGACTGCAGGAGTTTGCGGGCCAGCAGCGCCACGCAGGTGTAGACGGTGCCGGCCAGCAGCACAAACGTCAGGCCCAGCAGGCCGGACTGGACGGGTACCGGGAGGGCTGCCTCGGGACTGACGAACTGTGGCACCAGCGCCACGAAGAAGAGCAGGCCCTTGGGGTTGATGCCGCTCGTGCCCATGCCCTGGAGGAACGTGCGGAGCTGGTTGGCGGGCTTCCCGACGGCGTCTGCCGCACTGAAGGAGGCGCCGCGCCAGGAGCGGAGCGTGCTGATGCCCAGCCACAGGAGGTAGGCCGCGCCGGCCACAGTGAGCCAGCCCAGGACGCCGGGCAAACCACTGAGCAGCGCCGCAAGGCCGGCCACCATCAGCAGCGTGTGCAGGACGTAGCCGCCGCACAGCCCGGCCACGGCGGGAACGAAGCTGCGCTGCCGCAGCCCGGCGGCGATGGAGTAGGCCCAGTCCACGCCCGGGGTGCAGGCGAGGGCAGCAGCCACCAGAATGAAGGCGAAAAACAACTGGGGGTTCATGGCGGGCTCCTGTCCGATGGGTACAGGACAAACCTTATTGATTTCCCGCCCATAAGTGCTTGCCTTTTTTCGCCCCGTGGTTATCAGTTTTGGTAAGATTCTTGCGTGATCGACCATATTGACAGAAATATTTTGCGCCACCTCAAAATGGACGGTCGAATGACTGCCACGGCGCTGGCCGCCAAGGTGGGGTTGACTGTGGCGCCGTGCCACCGCCGGCTCCGGGACCTGGAGGCGTCGGGCGTGATCCGCGGCTACAGGGCGGATATCGATCCGGCCGCCGTCGGGCTGGGATTCGAGGCGATTGTGTTCGTTACGCTGCGCCAGGTGGACCGCTCCACCATGGAGATCTTTGAGAACAGGGTGGCGGACAATCCCAACATCGTGGAGGCCCAGCGGCTCTTCGGCTCACCTGACTACCTGCTGAAGGTCATCGCCGAGGACCTGCCCGCTTACCAGCGCTTTTACGACGCCGAGCTCACGTCACTGCCCGGGGTGGAGCGGCTGACGTCCACCCTGGTGATGAAGAACCTGAAGTCGAATGCCGGTCCGCCGGTTTAACTGCAAGGCGGGGTCACTTACGGCCCATCCGGGGCTTCTGGATGGGCCGTAAGTGACCCCGCGTTGTGCCGATGCCGGGGCGTTCTATGGCTGCAGCAGTCCGGTGGTCCGGTAGGGGATGACTTCGCGCAGGAACATGCTGGTGGACGTGCGGACGATTCCCGGGCAAAGCCGGATTTCCTCCGAGACGCGGTAGAGGTCGTCGGGGCTCGTGGCAACCACGCGGATCACGAGGTCCGTGTCGCCCGCCGGCGCATGACATTCCAGGACCTCGGGAATCTCCCGGAGCGCCGCGATGGCTTCGTTGAGGTGGCTCTGGTCCAGCTCTGCACTGACGGCTGCCGCCACTCCGCGGCCCAGGGCTGCGGGGAGCACCCGGCTGCTGTTGGGCCGGAGGGCGCCCGACGCCGTCATCCGCTCCAGGCGCGACTGGACCGTCCCGCGCGCCAGGCCCAGCCGTTGGGCCAGGACCATGACGGGAACGCGGGGGTCCTCGTCCAAGGCGGTGAGGATCCGCTTGTCGGTGGCGTCCAGTCCATGCATCCTGATCATTTCCTGTCTGTTCTGGCGGCATGTATTAGTCAGACTGACCAGTGATTCGCTTGCCGGTTGTGCCAACTGTATGGCGTCTGTTCAAATTAAGGCAATAAGGGCAGAGGTTACCGCCGAACCCCGCAGGCTACAGGC
>DASSIA010000101.1:0-7302 GCA_035692345.1 Arthrobacter sp.
GAGCCGGATGTCCTGATCCTCGATGAGCCGCTCGGTTCACTCGATCCGGCCGGATCCGCCGAGGTGGCACACCTGATCAGGACGCTCCTCGCCCGGGGGACCGCCGTCGTTCTTTTGGGGCAGGAAGTGGATGGGCTGGCCCGGGAGGCCAGCCACTGGGTGGTGCTCGACGGCGGCACCGTGACCGCCGCCGGGACGCCATCGCAGGTCGGGGGCTCGGCGGCGCTTGCCGCCTCGGGCGTCAGGCGTCCACAGGCGGCCGGGCCAGGCATTTCATCGGCTCCGGCCCCGCCCACCGTGGCGGCGCAGCCGCAACTCGTCCTCGAACTCGACCGCGTCGGTTACAGCTACGGAGTCGGCAACGGCGCAGGCGAGGGGGAACCGATGCCGCAGCCGGCAACTTTGCCGGATCCGGTGTTGCAGGACCTGGACTTCAGGCTGCGGGCCGGTGAAATTGTCGCCGTTACCGGTCCGAACGGTGCGGGCAAGTCCACTCTGCTGCGGCACTTCAACGGCCTCCTCAGACCGACGTCCGGGGAAGTCCGGGTGTGCGGAACCACCATTGCCGGCGTACCTGTGGGCCGGGTTGCCGGCTCGGTGGGGCTGCTGTTCCAGCACCCCCGGGACCAGCTGTTTGAACGCACTGCGCTCAGGGAAGTTTCCTTTGGCCTCCGCCCGCTGCATGGCCGCGACGGGGCCGAAGCCCTCGCCCGGGAAGCCCTTGCCGCCGTCGGCCTTTCCGGGGCCGCCGGAGTCCACCCTTCGGACCTGCCGGCCTCCCAGCAGCGGCTGCTGGCGTTGGCCAGCGTCCTGGCCCGGCGGCCGGCCGTGCTGGCACTGGATGAACCCACCGTGGGGTTGGACCGGCACGGTATCGACTGGCTGCACCGGGCAGTCCAGGCCGCGGCCTCACACGGAACCGGGGTAGTGTTCGTCACCCACGACACAGCCTATGCGCGGGCCACCGCGCACAGGGTCCTGGAGCTGCACGCAGGCCGGCTGCGCGGGGTTTGAGCACAAAACGTCACAATCCGGCAGGCTCCCACCGATTTCAGGGCAATCATTCAGGTACAGAGACTACGGTCCACCCCATGACCTCAAAAACCCTTGTTATCAACCTGGGCCTGGGCGCCGTTATTTTGGCGCTCGGCGCAGGCACCTACCTTACTGCCACGGCCGCGAGCTCGAACACCCCGGCGGCGGCCGCGCGGACGGTAACGGTGGGCAAGGCGACCATCGCCTCGGTAGCAACCGCCTCGGGAAACGTCGCCCCGCAGTCCACCACTGTGGTGAACGCCCAGAACTGCACCGGCGCAATCCTGTCAGTGGGCGCGACGCTTGGCCAGCAGGTGACGGCCGGCCAACTGCTGATTTCCATCGATCCCACCAACGCCCAAAACGCCCTCAACGCCGCCCAGGCGCAGCTGGATGCGGTGACGGCGCAGGCGAACCAGCAGCAGGTTTCGGCCGCGGGCCAGGTGTCTTCCGCCAACCAGAACCTGGTCAATGCCCAGCAGTCCGCCAGCCTGGACGCTTCCCAGCAGGCCTCCGCAGTGGCAGCGGCGCAAAAGGCCGTGGACGCGGACACCGCTGCCGTGGCCGCTGCGCAGGCATTGCCGGTGCCGAATCCAAAGCCCGCCAACTGGACGGACCCTGTACTTGCCGCCCAGAACCAGCTGGCCAAGGACCAGTCCGCGCTCAGCCAGGCACAGAACCAGGCGGCAACAACCCAGCTCAAGGACAAGCAACAGGTCGCCTCGGCCACCACTGCGCTGGGCAACGCGCAGAACACGGCAGGCTCCGCCGGCGGTACGAACGTCACCAGCGCCCAGCTAGCGGTCGAGACTGCCACGACGAACGTTGCGGCGTGTAACCTGACATCGCCCGTGGCCGGCACCGTCACCGCCGTCAGTGCGACCGTTGGCGCCTTGACGGGGTCCTCGTCAGCTGGCGCCTCAGGCTCCTCCTCAGCAGGTGGCACTGCCGGTACTGCCGGTGCGTCGTCCTCTTCCGCGGCGACGTCCGCGTCCTCCGGGTCGGGCCTGGTCACCATCAGCGATACCGCACACCTGCAGGTCGTGGCAGGATTCTCGGAATCCGACATCACCAGCATGAAAGCCAACCAGACAGCGCAGTTCACCTTTCCCGCGCTGCCCCAGGACCCTGCGGCCGCGCCCGTCACGGGCAAGGTGGTTTCCATAGCGCAGACGTCCAGCACCACCAACGGCGTGGTCACCTACCAGGTCACGGTTTCCATCGACAATCCGCCAGCCACCCTGCGGCTTGGCCAGAGCGCCAACATTTCAGTCACCACGGCTACTGCCGATAACGCACTGGTGGTGCCCAGCCTCGCGATCACCACCAGCGGCTCCCGGCAGACCGTGAACGTGATGAAAAACGGGACGCCGACGCCGGCGACGGTCACCACCGGGATCAGCGCCAACGGGCGCACCCAGATCCTGACCGGCCTGTCCGACGGCGACCAGATAGAGCTTCCGGCAATTTCCAGCACCCTTGATACCGGTACCACCACTACCGGTGCCGGCGGGTTCGGAGCCGGTGGCCTGGGCGGCGGCACCCGTGGCGGCGGCGCCCGGAACGGCGGTCAGTAAAAGATGGCTGCGGTCATTGAACTTTCCGGAGTCAGCAAGGTCTATGGCAAGGGTGAGGCGGAAGTGCGTGCCCTTGACGGGGTGGACATCATCATCGAGCGTGGCGATTTCGTCGCGATCATCGGAGCCTCAGGTTCCGGTAAGTCAACCATGATGAACATCATCGGCTGCCTGGATGCGCCCACTGCCGGCAGCTACCGGCTGGACGGAATCAACACCCGGGAACTGGACGAATACCAGCAGGCACAGATCCGAAACCGCAAGATCGGTTTTGTGTTCCAGAACTTCAACCTCATTTCCCGCACCAAGGCCGTGGATAACGTGGCCATGCCGCTGGCCTATGCCAAGGTGGGCCGGCACGAGCGGCGCGAACGGGCCCTCTCGATGCTCCATACCGTCGGGCTGTCCAGCCGGGCAAGCCACAAGCCCTCCCAGCTTTCGGGCGGTCAGCAGCAGCGGGTGGCGATCGCACGCGCACTGGTGACGAATCCGGTCCTGTTGCTGGCAGATGAGCCAACCGGGGCGCTCGACTCTCGGTCGTCGTCGGAAATCCTGGACCTGTTCGAGAGCCTCCACGCCTCGGGACGGACCATCGTGATGATCACCCACGAAATGGACGTCGCAGAGCGGGCAGGCCGCGTCGTGCGGATGCAGGACGGCAGGATCATCTCCGATGATCGGCAGCAGCCGGTCCACGGCCGGACCCTTGCGGTGACGCCGTGAATCTCCTCGAGTCTGCGCGCTTCGCCCTCTCCGGCGTGGCAGCCAACAAGATGCGTTCCATCCTGACCACCCTCGGCATCCTCATCGGCATCGCCGCTGTGATCATCCTGCTGGCGGTCGGGGCAGGAACCAGCAACAACATCAAGGCCCAGATCGGCAAGCTCGGAACCAACGTCCTGACAGTGAGCCGTTCCACCAGCGTGGGCGGACGCGCCACGGGGGGCCAGGGCGGGGCGAGCCGCACCCGGAGCACCAACCTTACGGTCGACGACGAACACGCCCTCACCGATTCTGTGCTCGCTCCCGATGTGGCCCGGACGGCGCCGATCGTCCAGGCCCAGGGCGTCACCGCAACGTACACCAGCGCCACACACTCCGTGGCGAGCTTCCTGGGGACCACGCCGTCGTATTTCGACATCAGCAACAGCACGGTCGCCTCGGGTGCGCTCTTCACCGATGCCGATCAGCAGGCTGCAAACGCGGTGGCGGTCATCGGGAATACGGTGGCCACGGACCTGTTCGGGGCGGCCACCGGGTCCGCCGTCGGCCAGAGCATCCAACTGAACGGCCAGAACTTCACGGTGGCCGGTGTTCTGGCGGTCAAGGGTTCGTCGGGGCTTAATGACCCGGATGACATTGTGGTGGTTCCGCTGTCCGCTGCGCAGAATAAGTTCACCGGCTACGCGCCGACACTGGCATCGATTACCGTGCAGGCTTCCTCTGCTGACGTCATGAACCAGGCCCAGAACGAGGTCCAGATGATCCTGGACGCCCGTCACCATGTGGACTCCACGAACCGGGATTACCAGGTTCGGAACCAGGCGCAGATCCTCACCACAGCCACCAACACCACCCAGACACTGACCATCCTGCTCGGCGCAGTCGCGGCCATCAGCCTCCTGGTGGGCGGTATCGGCGTCATGAACATCATGCTGGTGACCGTGACCGAGCGGACCCGCGAAATCGGCATCCGCAAGGCCATCGGCGCTTCACGGGGCAGCATCGTGGCCCAGTTCCTGATTGAGTCGCTGATCATCTCCGTGATCGGCGGCGTGGCCGGAATCGTGATCGGTTTCGCCGGCAGCGCGTTCCCGGTCCTGGGGGTCCAGCCGGAAGTGCAGGCGTGGACCGTATGGCTCTCGTTGGCCGTGTCCGCGGTCATCGGACTGGTCTTCGGGGTCTATCCCGCCAATAAGGCCGCAAAGCTGCGGCCCATCGACGCCCTTCGCTACGAATAGGACTTCCATGAACAGTTTCAACCGGGATACCTTCGGTGCTCCCAGCGATCTTTACGGCCGCGGCGGCGAACCCGCCGTCACCGAGGCACTTCCCGCTGCGGAGTTTGCCGCCGGCACGCCCGAAGGGGAAGACCCGCCCATCACTGCCGGTCCGGCGTCGTCCACCGAAGAGCCGCCCGCGTTCCAGCCGGACGACGAGCCGTTCGTCCCCAAAAGCCGATACACCCCGCGGCGCTCCACGAAGGTCCTGGTGTGTGTGCTGCTGGTTGTGGGCGGCTTGTTCGGAGGCTCGGCCATTCAGAAGCAAATCGACGCCGGAACCCGTGGAGCCCGTACCAACTTCGGGAATTTCCAAGGCCCCGGTGGAGCCGGGGCGGGAACCGGAACCGGCGCCGGGACGACGACCGGCTCCGGAACCCAGGCGCCCGGCCAAGGGCGCCGCAACGGCGGCACCGGCACCAATACCGGCGCCCCGGCCACAGGTTCCGGCCAGTAAGCCCCGGCCCCCGGAGTTTTTGGTCAGATAACCGGACTTTGCCGGCCTTTAATGGACGTTATCTGACCAAAAACTCCGCAGGGGAGGCGGTGCGGGGGATTCAGGCAGGGACGGTCGACGCCGGAGCGGGGGACGCCGCGGACGCTATGCCGGGTGCCAGGAACCGCTTGCCGTTGACCCGCTCCGAGGCACCCACGCGGTCCAGGTACGGCGTGATGCCGCCCAGGAACATCGGCCAGCCCGCGCCCAGGATCATGCAAAGGTCGATGTCCTCAGGACCCGCCACCACGCCTTCGGCCAGCATCAGCCCGATCTCCTGGGCCAGCGCATCCTGGACGCGGCGCAGCACTTCGTCTCCGGTTGACGGTGACGTGCCGAAGGACATGAGCGAGAGAGTCGATTCCGGGATCTCCTGGGTGCCGTCGGTGGCCGGCGCCCAGAGCGACTTCACGCCGTTGTCGATCAGCTTCTGCAGGTTCGTGGACACGGGGAACCGGTCTCCGAAGGCCGCGTGCAGAGACTCCTGGACGTGCTGCGCCACCGGCAGGCCCACCATGGCACCCAGCGTGAACGGTGTCATCGGCAGGCCCATGGGGCGCAGTGCGGTGTCCGCAACCACGGCTGGGGTGCCTTCGTCGAAAGCGGCGGTGACTTCGCCCATGAGCCGGAGCAGGATCCTGTTGACCACAAACGCCGGCGCATCCTTGACCAGCACCGCCGTCTTCTTCAGGCCCTTGGCGAGCTCAAAAGCGGTGGCCAGCACGGCGTCGTCGGTTTTGGGCGCGCGCACTATTTCCAGGAGCGGCATCACGGCCACCGGGTTGAAGAAGTGGAAGCCCACCAGCCGTTCGGGGTGCGCGAGGTCTTCGGCCATGGCCGTGACCGAGAGCGATGACGTGTTGGTGGCCAGGATGCAGTCCGGCGAGACGATCGCCTCCACCTCGGCAAAGACCTGCTTCTTCACGCTCAGCTCTTCGAAAACGGCCTCAATGACAAAGTCAGCGTCGGCGAAGGCTTCCTTGGACACTGATCCCGTGACCAGTGCCC
The DNA here is from genome assembly GCA_035692345.1 of Arthrobacter sp. Taxonomy (GTDB): domain Bacteria; phylum Actinomycetota; class Actinomycetes; order Actinomycetales; family Micrococcaceae; genus Arthrobacter. The sequence goes on from DASSIA010000101.1 coordinate 6,117, forward strand.
TGGTGCGGTTGGCGGCGTCCTGGCTGATCCGTTTCTTGCCCAGGAGCTTGTCCACCTCGGCATGGACGTAGCCCACACCCTTGTCCACGCGCGCCTGGTCGATGTCCGTCATGACCACGGGGACCTTGAGCTGGCGGGCGAACAGGAGTGCGAGCTGGCTGGCCATAAGGCCGGCACCAACCACGCCGATTTTGGTGACCGGACGGGCCAGCTTACGGTCCGGTGCGCCGGCAGGCCGCTTGGAACGCTTCTGGACCAGATCAAGGAACGCGTACACTGTGGCGCGGAATTCGTCGGTCTGCATCAGCCCGGCCAGGGTTTCACACTCGAGGGCGGCGGACGCGGCCTGGGACATGGTCCGGTTGGCGTCGAGGATGTCCAGGACCTTGGCCGGAGCAGGGGAGGCGTTGGAGGTTTTGGCCTCCACGAACATCCTGCCGGCGGCCACCGCTGCGCTCCAGCGCCCGGCGACGGCGGGGTCGGACGGGTCGACGGCGTTGGCCCGCTCCGGGACCACCTCACCGGTGATGACGGTGGCGGCCCAGGCCAGTGACCGTTCCAGGAAGTCAGCCGGTTCGAACATGGCGTCCGCGATGCCCAGCTGGAAGGCCTGCGGCCCGGTCAAGGTCCGGTTGTTGCTCAGGGGGTTCTCGATCATGACCTTGACAGCGTTCTCGGGTCCGATCAGCCGCGGCAGGATGTAGACGCCGCCCCAGCCGGGGACCAGGCCGATAAAAGCCTCGGGAAGCGCCAGCGCACCGGCGCCGGTGGACACGGTGCGGTACGTGGACTGCAGGGCGATCTCCAGGCCGCCGCCCAGGGCAACACCGTTGATGAAGGCGAAGCTGGGGACTCCAAGGTCAGCGAGCGTGGCGTAGACGTCGTGGCCGAGCTGTGCCATCCACAGGCCGTGGTCGCGGTTCTCCAGCGACTTGACGGCCGAGAGGTCCGCGCCGGCCACCAGGTAGTACGGTTTCCCGGTCACACCCACGCCCACGATCTCGCCGCGCGCCGCGCGTTCCCGCAGTCCTTCGAGGACCGTGCCCAGCTCCACCAGGGTATTGGGCCCCAGGGTAGTGGGTTTGGAGTGGTCCAGGCCGTTGTCCAGGGTGATCAGCGCAAACACTCCGGGGCTCTGCCGGCCGGGGGCTGCCGGCAGGGTGATGTCCTGGACGTATGAATGGGT
>DASSIA010000102.1:0-6625 GCA_035692345.1 Arthrobacter sp.
ATCGGGACTTCCACGCCGAAAAAGGCCCAATATCTGGACAAAAACTCCGGATGAGGGTGGGTTATGGGCGGGGGAACATGCCCGGTCAGACGGTGGTGCGGCGGCGGCGGAGTGCCTGGAGCAGCAGTCCCGCCACGCACAGAACCACGCCGCCGACCCCTACGGAGACAAAACCGCCGGCAGGACCCACGCCGTCGATGAAGACCCCCGCCAGGGGCGCACCAAGCGCCACGCCGCCGGTCAGCGCAGAGCCATACCAGCCCATCGCCTCGCCGCGCCGCTCCTCAGCCACCAGCTCCGCGACCTTCTCGGAGGCCGCCGACAGGACGGGCGCGCACAGGAGGCCCGGCAGCAGGGACAACGCGGCCAGCGTCCAGGTGTCCTGCGCGAACCCCATGGGAATCGTGAGGGCTGCCATCCCCAGCAACAGGACCAGCGGCGAAACCGGGCGGTGCATGGCCCCGTAAATCAGGCCACCCACCACGGACGCCCCGCACCAGAACAGGAAAACGATGCCGATTTCATTTTGGTGCCCGCCCGATTCCAGGGCAGCAACAATGCCGACGTCGGAACCGCTGAGCACCATGCCTGCGCCTGCCGCCACCGCGAAGATGGCCGCCACGGTGGCTGTGAACCAAGTGAAATTTCCGGCGACTTTGGCGCGCAGCCCCACGCTGCCGGCACCGGTCCGAGGGGATCCAGCGGGGACGAGGTCGGCAGCCGCCTCCTGGAGGTGGGCGGGGGCGGCGGAGATGACGGCCACCTCTGCCGCGTGGCGTTGGTCCGCCTCGCCCTCGCTCGACGGGGCTGTGCTGCGGGTGGGCGGGTTGAACCACATCAGGTACAGCCCGGCAAGCGACGTGGACACTCCCACCACGGTGAGCCCAAGGACCGTGAAGCCGCTGGTAGCAACGATGGCTCCGGCGGCCGGACCGATCATGAACACCACCTCGGTGGTGATCGCATCAAGGGCGAAGGCCGTACGCCGCTGGTTGCTGTCGGCCAGGACGCCGAGAGATTGCCGAACGACGCTGAAGATGGGCAGGGTCAGCAGTCCGCCCACGAACACGAGGGGCAGCAGCCACTGGTACGACACGTGCGGCACTACGGACCAGATGACGGTCTCTGACACCACCGACGGGATCAGCGCCCGGCGCAGGCCCGCCGTGTCCACGCGCCTGCCGCGCCATGGTGCGCCCACGGCAATACCGATGGTCATGACCGCCGCCGCGGCACCGGCCGCGGCGTAGCCTTGGTCCAGGGTCAGGACAATGTGCAAGGTCAGCAGAACGCCGGCTGCCGCGTGGGGAATGCGGGCGATCATGCCCACCAGCAGCAGCCGCCTGATGGGCGGGACAGCCAGCAACTCCCGGTAAAGAGCGAAGTTCACGGAAAATCCTTTGGGTCTGCCCACGGCAGCCGGGGATCTCCCTGCTGGCCGTCAGCTAGTCTGCTGCGCGCCGCAACTTGATTTCGATCGAGTCAACGCGCTCCCCAAACAATACATTCCGGGACCACGCCTGTTGGAGCCCGGACACGAGGTCCTGGACAGCCGGGGCGTCCAGCCCATCTTCAAGGTGGAGCAGCACCTGAAGCTCAGGTCCGGCGCCGCCCCCCGGGAGCCTGGCTCCTGAGCCGGTGACAGCTGCGACGCCGGATCCCGGGAGGAGCGTCAGCCTGCGGACGGCCGGGAAGTCGACGGCGGCCGCGGCCATCTCTGCGGTCAGGGCCGCGTCGCCATAGGAAGGGATCCAGTCCTGCTGCTGGGCCAGCGCCCAGACGGCCGGCCGCCGGACCACAAACGTGACCTCCGAACCGGGATCGAGCACCAGCAGCTCGGCCCCCTCCGCCACGGCTGAGAGGGCGGCCCGGGCCGCGTATACCGCCACCGGCCGCGCTTCGGGATGCCAGGCGGCCAAGGCGTCCGCCGAGGTGAAAGCCGGCATGGCGGTCCGGCCATCCGCGGCCTTCAGGGTGACCAGCGCCATGTCCGCCTGCTTGTCCGCGGTCAGGCCGTCAACCCCGGCCGCTTCCGCGCCGAGCTGGGCGATGATGGGGATGAACACGCGGGCAGTGGCCAGCGTGCCGACCACTGCCGCTTCGCTGCCGGTGCCTTCAACCAGGGCCGCGACGGCGGCGAGATAGCCGGCGTCGGCCGTGCCGTCGTCGTCCTCGAAGTTGTGGATCCTGCCGTCGTCCCCGGCAAGGCTCCGGCCTTCCCAGGGCCGGCCGGCCGAGTCCGTGCGTCCGCCGGCGCCCGCCAGCGCAGCGGCGATATGGCCGGGAAGATGGCGGGGCGCCGGAGATTCCGCGTTCGTCCTGTCCACGGAAACTGCCTAGCGGCGTCCGGCGATGTCGAGGGCTTCGGGGAGCGTGAACGCACCGGCGTACAACGCCTTGCCCACGATTGCGCCCTCGACACCCAGCGGCACCAGGGAGCGCAGCACTTTCAAATCGTCCAGGCTGGAGATGCCGCCGGAGGCGACCACCGGCTTGCCGGTCTTCTCCACCATCCGGCGCAGGAGTTCAACGTTGGGGCCCTGCAGCGTGCCGTCCTTCGTGACGTCGGTGACAACATACCGGGAGCAGCCCGCTTCCTCGAGCCGGCCCAGGACGTCCCAGAGGTCGCCGCCTTCCTTGGTCCAGCCGCGGCCTGCCAGCGTGGTTCCGCGGACGTCGAGGCCGACGGCGATCCGGTCGCCGAAGCGGTCGATGGCCCGACGGGTCCACTCGGGGTTTTCCAGCGCCGCCGTGCCGAGGTTGACGCGGGCCACACCGAGGTCCAGTGCCGCCTCGAGGGTTTCGTCATCCCGAAGCCCGCCGGACAGCTCCACCTTGATGTCCAGCCGGCCCACCACTTCACGGAGCAGCTCAGCGTTCGAACCACGTCCGAACGCTGCGTCGAGGTCCACCAGGTGAACCCATTCGGCGCCCTGCTGCTGCCAGTTGAGGGCCGCCTCCAGCGGGGTGCCGTAGCTCGTCTCGCTGCCGGCCTCCCCCTGGACCAGCCGAACGGCCTGGCCGTTTACGACGTCGACGGCGGGCAGCAGTTCAAGAACCGGCAGATCGGTTGCGGTGGTCATCTCAAATCCTCTTAGGTGTTGTGGTGCTTGTGGGAGCGGAACCGGTGATTGCCGGAGCTAGCTGCCGGGCAGCGTCAGCAGGTAGGCGGCCAGCAACGACATGCCGGCCAGGACGTAGAACCCGATCCGGGTCCAGAGCGGTTTGTGCTGCTGCCGGAAGGACAGGGCACCGCCCACCAGGAGGCCGGCCAGGCCCATCAGGACGATCGACCACATCTAGGCGGCGTCCGCGGCAGCGGGCTTGCGAAGGCCGTCCACCCAGTTGCGCAACAGGCGTGCACCGGCGTCGCCGGATTTTTCGGGGTGGAACTGGGTTGCGCAGAGCGGTCCGTTCTCGACAGCGGCAATAAAACGGGCGCCGTGTTCCGACCAGGTCACCAGCGGCGCAGTCATCCGGGGCTGGATCACGTCGAAGTTCCACTCCTGGACACCATACGAGTGAACGAAATAGAACCGCTGGTCCGCGACACCGGCGAAAAGCCTGGACCCTTCCGGAACGTCCACGGTATTCCAGCCCATGTGCGGGACCACCTCGGCGGGAAGCAACTCCACCTTGCCCGGCCACTCCCCCATGCCTTCAGCTTCTGTCCCGTGCTCAACCCCGGCTTCGAACAGGACCTGCAGGCCGACGCAGATGGCCAGGACGGGCCGGCCCCCGGCCACGCGCCGGCCGATCAGCCGGATGCCGTCTACTGCCTTGAGTTCGCGCATGACGGTCTCGAAGGCGCCGACGCCGGGTACCACCAGGCCGTCGGCATTCAGGACGTCCTCGGGCTTGGAGCTGAGAATGACCTCGGCCCCCGCCCGTTCCAGCGCGCGCACGGCGGAGCGGACGTTGCCGGAACCATAGTCCAGGACAGTGACTGTGGGTTTGCCTTCGGGCGATACGGGTTTCTTACCGGCGGCCGGATCGATAACGGCACCGTCCCGCAGGATCTGGCCGCTCACAGGGCACCCTTCGTGGACGGAATCCCCTCCACGCGGGGATCGGGCTCCACCGCAGCGCGCAGGGCGCGGGCGAAGGCCTTGAACTGCGCTTCCACGATGTGGTGCGGGTCGCGGCCCGCTATGACGTTCATGTGGAGACAGATGCCCGCGTGCAGTGTGATGGCTTCAAAGACGTGGCGCGTCAGCGACCCCGTGAAGTGGCCGCCGATGAGGTGGTATTCCTGCCCGGCGGGTTCGCCGCCGTGCACCAGGTAGGGACGGCCGGAAACGTCCACGACGGCGTGCGCCAACGCTTCGTCGAGGGGCACGGTGGCCTCACCGAACCTGCGGATCCCAGCCTTGTTGCCCAGGGCGGTTCGCAGCACCTCGCCGAAGGTGATGGCGACATCCTCCACCGTGTGGTGCACGTCGATGTGGATGTCACCGGTGGCCTTGACCGTCATGTCGATGAGCGAGTGCTTGGACAGCGCTGTCAGCATGTGGTCATAGAACGGGACGGACGTGTCGATGTCCGATACGCCCGTGCCGTCGAGGTTAATCTCCACAAGCACTGACGATTCACTGGTGGCACGCTCCATGCGTGCAGTCCTGGGCCCGGCAGCGTTCGATCCGGTGGAACTCATGGTCATATGTCCTTTAGGCGAAGTCAGTGGTGCGTCAGTGAAGCAGACGTTCCGGCGCGCCGCGGCGCCGATACATCAAGTTTAGGCGGGCAGCGTGGCTTGGCCGGCCAGGATGCGTTCCAGCGACGTCAGGAAGGCCGTGGTCTCCGTCTCAGTTCCCGCCGTGACACGCAGGTGGCCGGGGATGCCGACGTCGCGGATGAGCACGCCGGCTTCCAGCAACTCCTGCCAGATCTCATGCGGGCTGTCCATGCCCCCGAAGAAGACATAGTTTGAATCGGACGCAGCCGGCTTGAGGCCCATGCGGGTCAGCTCCGACACGATGCGGTCGCGCTGTTCCTTGATGTCCTGGACGTCCGCCATCAGGGCAGTGCGGTGCTGGAGGGCGGCGAGGGCCGTTGCCTGCGTAATGGCCGAGAGGTGGTACGGCAGCCGGACCAGGCGGAGGGCGTCCGTGACTTCGGGAGCAGCGGCCATGTAGCCAAGGCGGGCACCCGCGAGGGCGAAGGCTTTGCTCATGGTGCGCGATACGATCAGGCGTTCCCTGCCGGGCAGCAGCGTAAGGGCGCTGGGCGTACCGTCGTGGGCGAACTCGTGGTACGCCTCATCAACGATCACGATGGTCTGACTGGCTTCGCCGGCCGCATACACAGCCTCGACAACGTCCAGGCCAAGGCCCGTGCCGGTGGGGTTGTTCGGTGAGCAGAGGAAAACGATGTTGGGCTGAAGCTCTTTGACCTGCAACGCGGCCGATTCGGCGCTGAGCCCGTAGTCATCGGCCCGCTGCCCGACGATGTACTCAGTGTCCGTCCCGCTGGCAAGGAGGGGGTACATGGAATACGTGGGCGGGAAGCCCAATGCCTTGCGCCCGGGCCCGCCGAAAGCCTGGAGGATCTGCTGGAGGACCTCGTTGGAGCCGTTAGCCGCCCAGATGCTGGCGGCGTCAAGACCGTGGCCGAGGTATTCGGCCAGCGCTTCCCGGAGTGCGGTGAACTCTCGGTCCGGATAGCGGTTGAGACCTGCCGCGGCTTCCGCAACGGCCACGCTGATCGCCGCCTGTACGTCCGCCGGGACGCCATGCGTGTTTTCGTTGACGTTGAGCAGGATGGGCACATCCAGCTGCGGGGCACCGTACGGGGTCAGTCCGCGGAGGTTGGTCCGGAGGGGAAGTCTGTTCAGACGCTCTAGCTGGTCATTCACCTGAACAGTTTAGGTCCGAAGCAGACGCCCCGAAAATGTGACGGCCTGCGGCGGCTGCGTTTTGGGTCCGGATCCAGCCCGCGTGGCCCTCCCGGGCTGCCTGAACCAGGCACCTACTTGGTGGGGACGAACAGCTGCTGTCCGGGCACTACGCGGCCTGCGGAGAGGTTATTCAGCTGCACAATGTCGGCAATGACATCACGCGGATCACGCTCCGGCGCTACGGTACCGGCGATGGCCCAGAGTGACTGACCGGCCTGCACCGTGACCGTGACCGTGGGAGTCAACGACAGGTCGGCGGCAGAATCAGCCGCCTTTGCCGGGGCGTTGAGGAAACCCGCCAGCGAAAGCAGGATTGCCGCAAGGATCATCAGCGGGATGCCAATGAGCACAACCCGGCCCCTGCGGGTCAGGCGCAGTGGAGGCAAGGATTCCGGGCGCCGCCTCGGCGCCGTGGCCGACGTTGGCGGGGCCCACTGGCGCGACGTGAGGTCCTGCACGGAAACGAGCTGCGGACGCGAGTCCTGCGAAGCAGATATAGCTGACATGAAATGAGCCCTCCTGGACCATACTGTGCTGCCCGGCGCGCCCTCCGCGTTCACTTGCCGGTACCGGCCTGGGCCGACCAAAAGATTCGAATATTCGAATCCGCAAGCAACGAGTAGAACACATGTTCGAACTTTGCTTCTTCATTTTTAGCACTTATCAACGAATATTGTCGAGACTCGCTAGAACAAATGTTTGAAAAAGCTTTGTGGCTGGCCTACGTTT
>DASSIA010000103.1:0-20470 GCA_035692345.1 Arthrobacter sp.
GCGGACCCCGTGGATCCCGGGATCCTCGCCGACCAGGCCCGCAACGCACCGTTGACCCGGCCGCGTCCGGGCCACGCGGATTTCACCGGAATGCAGAAGTACGGCTTCACTGAAGCCCGCCCGGTCCTGGAACGCGCCAGCGCCCGCGAGACCGCCACCCGGGTTGCCATGGGCACGGTGGCAGCCCAGTTCCTCAAAGCGCTCGGCATAGAACTGGTCAGCCACACGGTCTCCATCGCCAGCGTGACGGTGCCCGAAGGACGTCCGCTGCCCGTTCCGGCCGACGTAATCGCGCTCGACGCCGATCCCTTGCGCTGCTTCGACCGCGAGACATCCGACGCCATGGTGGCCGAGGTGGACGCCGCACACAAGGAAGGCGAAACCCTGGGCGGCGTGGTGGAGGTGCTCGCCTACGGACTGCCCCCTGGACTTGGCAGCTACGTGCACTGGGACCGGAGGCTCGACTCACGGCTGGCCGCTGCGCTGATGGGCATCCAGGCCATCAAGGGCGTCGAAGTGGGCGACGGGTTCCTGACGGCCGCCCGCCGCGGCTCCGCGGCCCACGACGAAATCGTCAAGGACGCCGACGGCAAAATTGTCCGGACCAGCAACCGGGCCGGCGGCATTGAAGGCGGCATGAGCATCGGCGATGTCCTGCGCGTGCGTGCGGCCATGAAGCCCATTGCCACGGTGCCCCGCGCCCTGCGCACCGTCGATATCAGCACGGGGGAGCCTGCGAAGGCACACCACCAGCGCTCGGACGTCTGCGCCGTGCCGGCCGCGGGGGTTGTGGCCGAAGCGATGGTGGCTCTGGTCCTGGCTGAAGCCGTCACCGAAAAGTTCGGCGGTGACTCCGTGGCGGAGACCGCCCGCAACATCAAGGGTTACCTGGACAACATTCCGGCATCCCTGGACTCGATCGGCAACTAGTGCCCGGGAGCCGTAAATCCGGTATGCCTGGCAACCGGCCCATCGTTCTCATTGGGCCCATGGCGGTCGGAAAGTCCGCTATCGGGCACGAGCTCGCCAAGCGGCTGGACGTCGCGTTCGTTGACACGGACACGGTCATTGTGGACGCGCATGGCAGCATTGCGTCCATCTTTGCCGGACGCGGGGAACATGCGTTCCGGGAGATTGAGGCCCGGACCGTGGCCAGCACGGTAGAGCACGCGGAAGGCTCGGCCACCGTTATTTCCCTGGGCGGCGGTGCGGTGCTGGATTCCGGAACGCAGCAACTCCTGGACCGCTGCACCGTGGTGTACCTCGAATGCGACGAGGAAACCGTGGCGGCCCGCATCGCCCGGAATTCCGGCCGGCCACTGCTCGCCGGCGATGCCATGGCCCGATGGTCCGCTCTTTTTAGTGCCAGGAAACCCGTTTACGAACGGCTGGCCGACCTTGTGGTGGATGTCCGCCACGGCTCGGTCAGCGAGCTGGGACACCGGCTCGAAGTTGCGCTGCGTGACTACGCGGCCGCCAAACAGGAAGTTGAAAATTGAGCGTCGATTCAACAGTCATCAAGGTCACCGGAGAATCCGCGGGGCAGAATTACGACGTCGTAGTCGGCCGCGGTCTGCTGGGGAACCTTCCCGCGTTGCTGGGGGAGCGGGTCCGGCGTGTGCTGGTCATCCATCCCCGCGCGTTGCGGCTCACGGGGGACACCGTCCGCGATGAGCTCGCTGCCGCGGGTTTCACCTCGCTGACGGCTGAAATCCCGGACGCTGAAGAAGGCAAGCACATCCAGGTGGCCGCCTTCTGTTGGCAGGTACTGGGCCAGAACGACTTCACGCGCTCCGATGCCATTGTGGCAGTGGGCGGCGGGGCCGTAACCGACCTGGCCGGTTTTGTGGCGGCCACCTGGCTCCGAGGCGTTAAGGTTATCCACATGCCCACGAGCCTGCTGGGCATGGTGGACGCTTCCGTGGGTGGAAAGACCGGCATCAACACTGCCGAAGGCAAGAACCTGGTGGGTTCCTTCCACCCGCCGGCCGGCGTGCTGGTGGACCTTGACACCCTGAACACGCTGCCCAGGAACGAAATCATTTCCGGCATGGCAGAAGTCATCAAGTGCGGCTTCATCGCAGACCCGGCCATCCTTGACCTGGTGGAAAGGGACCCTGCGGCAGCCACCGACCCCGGATCGGACGCCCTGCGCGAACTCATCGAACGCGCCATCGCGGTCAAGGCCAAAGTGGTCTCGGAGGACCTCAAGGAGTCGGGGCTGCGCGAAATCCTGAACTACGGCCACACCCTGGCCCACGCCATTGAACTGGTGGAGCGCTACTCCTGGCGGCACGGTGCGGCTGTATCGGTGGGCATGATGTTTGCCGCTGAACTTGCCCGCAGTGTCGGCCGGCTCAGCGATGCCGACGCCGACCGCCACCGCAGCATCCTGGAAACACTCGGACTCCCGGTGACGTACCGGCGGGACCGCTGGCAGGGCCTGCTGGACGGCATGCGCCGGGACAAGAAGTCACGCGGGGACCTCCTGCGCTTTGTGGTTCTGGACGGCATCGCCAAGCCCGGCATCCTCGACGTCCCGGACACGTCGCTGCTTTTCGCGGCCTATCAGGAAATCGCGTCCTGATGAAGGGCGACGTGGCGGGCACCAGTGACTGGCCCGAGGCCGGCTTCCCCGGAATCCGGATCAACCCGGCTTCCCTCCTGCCGGAGATCGTGAACGACGATGTCTGCCGCGCAGCCCTGGCGGTGTCGACGGACCCGGCCGATGAGATCTTCGTCCTGATTGTGGAGGGGCATGCCACGGAGGCCGCCGAATTGCTGGCGGAAGCCAGATTCAAGGACCCGGAGTCTTTCCGGCTACGCGCCTTCGAGGCGGAGGTGCTGCGTGTCTCCCACCGCACGGACCGGGCCATTGAGTTGTTCAAGCAGCTGCTTGCCGAGTTCCAGGGCACTGACCGCGAGGCCCTGGTCCTGCAGCACCTTGGCAGGACGCAGTACGCGTCCGGACATACGTCCGCCGCGGTGGAAGCCTTCGCCCGCGCGCTGGATCTTCGGGTCGCGCAATCGGCCGATGCTGCCCTGATCTACTCATCCACCGTGGCCCTTCAGCGGGCCCGCGACGTCCTGGACCTGGCCTGCTGACACACCCGTCATGTTCCGGGGTGAGTGGCCGGGAAGCCCGCGACGTCAGCCGTCCGGGTTTTACCGGTAGAATGGTTCTTGGATTTTTGATAAACACGCGCTGGCGGGCCGTTCGGCATGCCTGGCCGGCATAGAACGTCTGACAACTGACCAGACAGATAGAAACCAGAGGATACCAGTGGCAACCACTAACGACATCAAGAACGGAACGGTCCTTAAGCTCGAGGGCCAGCTCTGGAACATCATTGAATTCCAGCACGTCAAACCCGGCAAAGGTGGCGCGTTTGTGCGGACCAAAATGCGGAACGTGATGTCCGGAAAAGTTGTGGACAAGACGTTCAACGCCGGCCTCAAGATCGAGACCGCCACGGTTGACCGCCGCGATTACCAGTACCTGTACCAGGACGGCGCCGACTTCGTTTTCATGGACACCTCGGACTTCGACCAGCTCACCGTCTCCGGTGCCACGGTGGGCGACGCTACGAACTTCATGCTGGAGAACCAGATGGTGAACATCGCCATCCATGAAGGCACCCCCCTCTACATTGAGCTTCCCCCCAGCGTGGTCCTGGAGATCACCTACACCGAGCCAGGCCTGCAGGGCGACCGCTCCTCCGCCGGCACCAAGCCTGCAACCCTGGAAACCGGGTACGAGATCCAGGTTCCGTTGTTCGTCGAGAACAACACCAAGGTCAAGGTTGACACCCGCGACGGCAGCTACCTCGGCCGGGTCAGCGAGTAGTGAGCGCACGCGGTAAGGCCCGTAACAGGGCACTGGATGTACTCTTCGAAGCTGAGCAGCGCTCAGTTTCGGCTTTTGACGTGCTCAGGGCCAGGCGGGAAATAACCGACCAGATCGTGAACCCGTACACCCTGGAAATCGTGGAGGGCGTTATCTCACAGCAGACCGCCATCGACGAGTTCCTCGAGACATACTCCCAAGGCTGGACCCTGGAACGCATGCCGTCGGTGGACCGCATCATCCTGCGGATCGGTACCTGGGAACTGCTGTACAACGACGACGTCCCTGACGGTGTTGCAGTCAGTGAAGCAGTGGCACTGGCCAAAACGCTCTCAACGGATGAATCGCCGTCGTTCATCAACGGCCTCCTGGGCCGGCTGCAGCAGCTGAAGCCCTCGCTGCTCGCCTAATAACATGAATGCCAAAGAGCCCCGTTCAGGTCCGCCTGAACGGGGCTCTTTGCGTCGGCGGGATGATATCCACCTTGCTCATTCCTATAGGATCTGACCATGAAGAATGCGTCAACCGGCACCCGCACAGGCAGCGCGGCCGGCAATGAAACCGGTCCCCGCAGCACTGGCCGCGCGGTCAGCCGCGAAGTGCTGGCCGACCACGTATATGCCGAGCTCCTGGCCTCCCTGATGGACGGCCGCCTGGCACCTGGCGCTGTAGTCAGCATTGACGGGACAGCCCGCGAACTGGATGTTTCCCCCACTCCGGTCCGTGAGGCACTGGCGCGTCTCGAGCACACCGGCATGGTCCGGAGGGTGGCGCTGAAGGGCTACCGCGTAGCGCCCGTCTTTACGCGGGAGGATTTTGCGGAGCTGATGGAGGCGAGGCTGGCACTCGAGCCCGTGAACGCCAGACTGGCCTGTGAACGCATCAACAAGAGCGGCCTGGCCGAGCTCGAGCAGGCAGTGGCGGACCTGAAGTCCGCACCGCGGGGACCCTCGTTCGTTGAGTTCAAGGACTACCTGGAAGCGGACGAGCGGTTCCACCAGCTGATTGCGCGGCAGACCGGGAACCAGTTCATGGAAGCCGCCTACGCAGCCCTCGGGGGACAGGTCCAGCGGTTCCGCCTCTTCGGCGGAGTAGGCATTACGGATGCCGATCATGCCATCGCGGAGCACCAGGCAGTCCTGGATGCGGTTTCCACCGGCGATCCCGACAAAGCAGCAGCGGCCATGGCGGAGCATATCCGGAAGGTCCGTTCCCGGGCCATCGCCGACGCCCCGGAAAGCTAAACAGCATGCAGATGTGATGTTGACAACTTCTTTTTGATAGTAGATCCTATAGGAAAGAGGATTACGAAGGAGTGAAGCATCGTGGCTTACACAGCAAACAACTGGCCCATCACCGCTGCACTGCTGCAGTTCCCGGGTACCGACGCCCAGGGCAACCAAGTCAACGACGCCGATCCGTCTGCGTGGGCGGAAGTCCTGACCGAAGTCAAGGAAGCTGGTTTTGCCAATGCAGACCTGACGGACAGCTGGGTCCGGCCCGGCGACCTGGGCAAGGAGCGGCTCGCCGAGTTCAAGCAGACCGCGGACAGCGTGGGCATCGGCATCCCGGTCATTTCCGCCATCCGGCGCAGCGTGATCGAGGAGAGCAACTGGGAAAGCAACCTCGCCTACAGCCACCGCACCATCGACGCCGCCGCGGAACTGGGCTGCGAAGTTGTCTCCTTCGGACTGCACCAGGCCATTACGCCTGAGCAGCAGAAACAGCTTTGGTTCTGGACGGTCGAAGGCTACAAGGACCCGGCAGGCGACCGTGAAACCTGGTCAAAGGCCGTCACCCGCCTGCGGGAATTGGGCCGCCACGCCGCGGAAGTTGGTGTGCTGCTGTCCCTCGAGATGTACGAGGACACCTACCTCGGCACGGCGGACACGTCCGTACAGTTGGTGCAGGACATTGGACTGGCCAACGTCGGGCTCAACCCTGACCTTGGCAACCTGATCCGCCTGCATCGGCCCATCGAAGACTGGCGCGAGATGGTGGCCAAGACCATGCCGTACTCCAACTACTGGCATATGAAGAACTACATCCGGGACGAGGACGTGGCGCGTGACAGCTACATCACCATGCCTGCCCCGATGGAGAGCGGCCTGATCAACTACCGCGAGGCCTTCAAGGTTGCACTCGCTTCCGGCTACCAGGGCATTATCTGCGCCGAACACTACGGCGGCGATGGCCTTAGCGTCACGGCGCGCAATCAGGAATACCTGCGCCGTCATGTGCTGCCAAAGAACGACGGCTATCCCTTGGGTAAGAGCCAGGTGGCCCAGGGGCGGCAGCAGCCGGCCGTGGAACCCGTAGGAGTTTAGAAGCCATGACCCGGATCTTCGACAATCCCGCTGATTTCGCGGATGAGGCGCTTGACGGCTTTGTGGCTGCCAACCGTGGTTACGTGGCCCGCGTCAACGGCGGCGTGGTCCGCTCCACCGAGGTGCCGGCCGGCCAGGTTGCACTCGTTGTCGGCGGCGGCTCAGGACACTATCCGGCCTTCGCCGGCCTGGTAGGGCCCGGGCTGGCAACGGCTTCAGCCTGCGGCAACATGTTCGCGTCTCCGGCCGCAGGGCAGATCTACCGGGTGGCCAAGGCAGCCAACGCCGGCGGCGGCGTCCTGCTCAGCTACGGCAACTACGCCGGTGATGTCCTGCATTTCGGCCAGGCCCAGCTGCGCCTGAACGCCGAAGGCATCGAAACGCGCACCGTCACAGTTACGGACGACATCGCCAGTGCCCCGCAAGACCAGCTGGAGAAGCGGCGCGGCATTGCCGGTGACCTGACGGTCTTCAAGATCGCCGGCGCCGCCGCCGAGGCGGGACTGACCCTCGATGAGGTGGAGCGGCTGGCGATCAAGGCCAACTACCGCACGCGTTCGCTGGGCGTGGCCTTCGACGGCTGCACGCTCCCGGGAGCCACGGACCCGCTGTTCCACGTCCCCGCCGGACAGATGTCCCTTGGCCTGGGCATCCACGGCGAACCGGGAATCTCCGAACACCCCATGCCCACCGCCTCCGAGCTCGCCGAACTCCTCGTGTGCAGGCTCCTCGCGGATAAACCCGACGACGCCGGCGACCGCGTGGTTGCCATCGTCAACGGCCTGGGTACGGTCAAATACGACGAACTGTTCCTGCTCTTCGGCAAGGTTGGGAAACTGCTCGTCAACGCCGGTCTCACCGTGGTGGAACCGGAATGCGGCGAGCTGGTCACCAGCCTGGACATGTCCGGGCTCTCCCTGACGCTGCTCTGGCTGGACGAGGAACTGGAACAGTTCTGGGCGGCACCGGCGGACTCCCCGGCGTTCCGCAAGGGCAACCTCGCCCCGCGGGCACGCCGCGAGCCGGCCGGACCGGAAGACGCCGTGGCCGGCGACGTGGAAGAGACGACGGCGGCAGCAGCGGACCTTGGCCGGCTGGCAGCCGCGCTGTTCGCACAGGTGCAGGGCGTCGTCGTCGAACATGAAGCGGAACTGGGCAACCTGGACGCCATCGCGGGCGACGGCGACCACGGCATCGGGATGCGCCGCGGCGTGGACGCGGCCGCAGCTGCGGCACAGGAATCGTCGGCGGCCGGGGCTTCGGTGGAACGCGTGCTCACGGCGGCAGGGGAGGCATGGAGTGAACGCGCCGGCGGCACCTCGGGGGCGTTGTGGGGATCCGCTGTTATCGCCGTCGGACTCGCGCTCGGAAACAGGGACCGCTACCGCGGCGAGGACGCGGCGGCCGCCGTCACTTCCTTCGTGGACGCCATCACGGTCCTGGGCAAGGCCGAACCCGGGGACAAGACCATGGTGGACGCGCTGCTGCCCTTCCGGGACACCTTCCTGACCGCGTTCGACGGCGGTACTCCCGTGACAGCGGCTCTGACCGCCGCCGCGGCTGCTGCCCAGGAGGCCGCAGACGCCACCGCTTCGCTCCGGCCGCTCAAGGGCCGCGCCCGTCCGCTGGCCGAAAAGAGCCTGGGTCATCCCGATCCCGGCGCGGTTTCCTTCGGGCTGATTGCGGCCCGGATTTCGAACTACCTCGATCCTGACCTGACTGATTCACAGCTGGCCGCCGCGGCCGGAAATGGAGCACAAGCATGAGCGCAGACCCGAGCGCTTCGGCCGGATGGCGCATCATCATCGGCAACGATGAAGCCGGCGTCGAATACAAGGTAGCGCTGAAGGCGCTCCTCGAGGCCGACAGCCGCGTGGCGTCCGTTCTGGACGTGGGCGTCGGGGCGAACGACCCGACCGCGTACCCTCACGTCGCCGTCGACGCCGCCCGCAAGGTGGCGGACGGCGAAGCGGACCGGGCGCTGCTGATCTGCGGCACCGGGCTGGGCGTGGCCATCGCGGCCAACAAGGTTCCCGGGATCCGCGCGGTCACTGCCCACGACGGCTACTCCGTGGAGCGCTCGGTGCTGAGCAACAACGCCCAGGTGCTCACCATGGGCCAGCGGGTGATCGGCCTGGAACTTGCCAAGAAGCTGGTTGGCGAGTGGCTCGACTACCGCTTCGATGAGACCTCGTCCTCCGCCGCCAAGGTGGAGGCCATCGGCTCCTATGAACCCGACTATACGAAAGCAGTCTGACCATGACCGCAATACTAAACAGCTCACGCAAGATCGCCGTCGTCGGCTCCGGCTACATGGGCGGCGGAATTGCCCAGGTCCTGGCACTGGGCGGGGCCCGCGTCGCCCTGGCCGACGTGTCCGCCGAGGTGGCGCAAAGCAACTACGACAGGCTCCTGGCGGAGTCGGACCAGTTCGTGGCGGATGGCCTGTTCCCGGCAGGTTCCACCGAAATCCTGAAGCAGAACCTCTGGGCTGCCAAGGACATCGAGGAAGCCGTGGCGGATGCCGACTTCATCGAGGAAGCAGTCCCCGAGGTCATCGCCATAAAGCACCAGACGCTGGCCCGGATCAGCGCAGCTGCCCGGCCGGACGCCATCATCGGCTCCAACACGTCCACCATCTCCATCGCGGAACTGTCCGGGCCGGTCGCGAACCCGGAGCGGTTCCTGGGCGTGCACTTCTCAAACCCGTCACCGTTTATCCCCGGTGTGGAAGTCATCCCGCATGCAGGCACGTCGGCGGCTGCGGTGGGCGCGGTCCGGGACCTGGTCCATGCCGCCGGCAAACAGACCGCCGTGGTCAAGGACGTCACGGGATTCGTTCTGAACCGCCTGCAGTACGCACTGTTCCATGAAGCTGCCCAACTGGTGGAGCAGGGCATTGCGACCGCCGACGACGTCGACACCCTGGTCCGGACCACCTTCGGCTTCCGTTTGCCGTTCTTTGGCCCGTTTGCCATCGCAGACATGGCCGGCCTGGACGTCTACAACTTCTGCTACAAGTCGCTTCAGTCTGAATTCCCCGAGCGCTTTGCCACGCCCAAGATCCTCAGCGACCTGGTGGAGGCGGGCAAGCTGGGCACCAAGTCCGGCGCTGGATTCCTCAACGTCCCGGCGGAGCGAACCCCCGAACTCATCGCCTACCGCAATAAGGCCTACGTGGCCATGCAGAAGCTCATCGAAGAGCTCGGCCCGGCCCCCATCAACTGACACCACCATAGGAGAATCCCATGAGCACTTTCCCGGCAGCACGCACCGCCATTGTCACCGGCGCTGTCTCCGAACGCGGCATCGGCCGCGCCACGATCAACTACCTGGCCGCACAGGGCTGGAACATCGGCATCATCGACCTCGACGATGCCCTCTGCAAGGCCACTGCCAAGGAAATCGCCGAGAAGTACAACGTGAAAGCACACGGCGTGGGCGCCAACGTCGGCGACGAAGCCTCCGTCCGTTCGGCCATCGATGAACTCGAGGCCGAACTTCCGCAGATCGTGGCACTCGCCAACGTCGCCGGCGTCAGCTCCCCGGTCGCGTACCTGGACCTGGACGCCGCGGAATGGGACCGGGTCCTGAACATCAACCTCAACGGGGTGCACTATGCCACCCGCCGCGTGGCCGAGTCCATGGTCAGGAACCGGATCGGGCGCATCGTGAACATCTCCTCCGTCTCCGCGCAGCGCGGCGGCGGGACCTTCTCCAAGACCCCGTACTCCGTCGCGAAAGCCGGCGTGATCGGCCTGACCCGTTCCACCGCCCGGGAACTGGGGGAGTACGACATCACGGTCAACGCCATTTCGCCCGGCCCCATCGACACGGACATCATGGGCGGCACGCTCAGCCAGGACCGCAAGGACGAACTCACCAAGGACCTCGTGGTCAACCGCGTCGGTTCCACCCGCGACATCGCAGCAGCCATCGCCTTCCTCATCAGCGAGGACGCCGGATACATCTCCGGCCAGACGCTGAACGTGGATGGCGGACTCTACATGCACTAGGAAGGACCACCATGGGCTCCTGGACCAAGGAACGCAGAATCTACCTGGCCGTGGGCGTGATCGCCTGCCTGGTTGGGGCGGCGCTCATCGCATTCCCGCTCTAGCCGCTCCACCACCTCCCACTGATTTGCCCACCAACTGACTCAACGAGGAGTTTGAATGACTGTCACCACTGGAACATCCGCCACCAAGGAGTTACTGGATTCACCGGTTCTCAAATCGGCGATCTCCAAAGCCTCCTTCCGGCTGATGCCCATGCTCGTCATCCTGTACGTCGTGGCGTTCCTGGACCGCACCAACGTGGGCTTCGCCGAGGCAGCCCTGGGGGTGGACAAAGGCGTCACCGCCGGCGCCTACGCCCTCGGCGCCGGCATCTTCTTCATTGGCTACGCCTTGTTCGAGATCCCGTCCAACCTGCTGCTGACAAAATTCGGTGCCAAGATGTGGCTTGCCCGCATCGCCATCACGTGGGGCATCGTCTCCGCCTGCTTCGCTTTTGTCCAGGGCGAGACCTCCTTCATCATCCTGCGCTTCCTGCTCGGCGTGACCGAGGCGGGCCTGTTCCCGGGCGTCATCATGTTCCTGGCCGCCTGGTTCCCGAACAAGGTGCGGGTGAAGATGTTCGCCATCTTCTACCTGGCCCAGCCGTTCTCCCAGATGATGGGCGCCCCGCTGTCCGGCTGGCTGATTAACATCGGCGACCAGGTTCCCGGGGTCCAGGGCTGGCAGGTCATGTTCTTCGTCGAAGGCATGCTGGCCGTACTGGCCGGTATTGCTGCCTACTTCTTCCTCATCAACTCCCCGCAGGACGCGAAGTTCCTGGCCAAGGACGAGAAGAAGGCGCTCCTGGACGTGATGGCACTGGAAGACGGCGTCAAGGAAAAGGACGGCCCCCGCGGTGTCCTCGCCGCGATGAAGAACCGCAAGGTCTGGTACTTCACCGCCATCTATTTCTGCCTGCAGATTGCCGTCTACGGCGTGACGTTCTACCTGCCGCAGCAGGTGGCGCAGCTCACCGGTCAGAAGGTGGGCTTCGAAGTGGGCCTGCTGGCCGCCATCCCGTGGTTCTTCGGCATTTTCGCGTGCTACTTCATCGGCAAGGCAGCCAACACCATCGTCCGCCGCCGGGTCTGGGGCACCGGGCTGTTTGTGTCCACCGGCCTGTGCATCTTCGGCTCCGCCTGGGCCGGCGCCAACCACCTCCCGGCGCTGGGCATCATCTTCATCACCCTCGCGGTGTGCAGCTTCCTGTCGATCGGTCCCATCGCGTGGTCCTACCCGACGGCGTTCCTCACCGGGACGGCGGCCGCTGCCGGCATCGGCCTGATCAACTCGCTGGGTAACCTGGGCGGCTTCGTGGCTCCCATCCTGCGGACCACGGTCAACCAGGTCACCGCATCGGACACCGGCACCATGGGCGTCTACGCCCTGGGTGTGCTTCCGTTCGTGGCCGCCATCATGATGTACGCCACCAAGAGGTTCCGCAACAAGGCGGACGATCTGCTCGAGAACAAGTGACCGGACGCCATGCCTGAATGCAGCAGCGCTGACCACAGCGGCGCCCCGGAGCTCCTGTACATCGGCGTCAGCACCAAGATGTACATGGGGTACCGGGACAGCCTGGACTGGCTCGCCCGCATCAAGCATGAAGTGGACTCCCGTCCGGCCCTGGTGGCCGGGCGGGTTGTCCCGTTTGTGATTCCATCCTTCCCGGTCCTTCCGGCGGCCGGCGGCGTCCTGGCGGGATCACCGCTCCTGCTCGGCGCCCAGAACTGCGGCTGGGCGGACGGTCCTTGGACAGGTGAGGTGTCGCCGTCGCTCCTGGTGGAGCTGGGGGTGCGGCTCGTGGAGATCGGCCATGCCGAACGGCGGCGGCACTTCGGCGAGGACAACGCCATGATCGCCCGGAAGGTCAGGGCAGCCGACGACGCCGGCATCACGCCGCTGCTGTGCGTTGGCGAGGAAACCAGGGATGAGACGAGCAGGACAGGGGCAGGCCGCGCGGCCGCGTTTGTCCATCAGCAGATCGCCGAGGCGGTTGGCGGGGACTGGTCCCTGGCGTCCCGGCTCGTTATCGCTTATGAACCGGTCTGGGCCATTGGCGCAGCGGAGCCCGCTGGCGCGGGGTACGTCGCCGCCGTCGTACGTTCACTCCGGACGCTGCTGGCCGCCCATTCGCACGCGGCCGGCAGCGCCCTGGGGGAGCTGCCGGTCATCTACGGCGGGTCGGCACAGCCGGGGCTGCTGCCCGCGCTCGACGGCGTCTCCGGACTTTTCCTGGGCAGGTTCGCCCACGATGCGGCGAACTTCGGCAAAGTGCTCGATGAGGCATTGTCTCTGACGGCGGCACTGCCTGGAGAACTCCAAAGAAGGTAGTTCTGGAAAAGTCCTTGAGCCGGCGTGGCCCAGCAAAAAACTGACGCCGAAGACCTCTGCGTTACCTTGGTCCGCCCTGACCGAAAAGACGGGAAGCCACGCTTCGGCACCCACAGGCTCCTGAACAAACGGGATCAACTGCGCAATGTGGCCAGCGGGGCGTCCCGTTCGCACTCATTCCCTCCTGGCGCTCAGTCGCTGGGTCTGTCGTCCTGGCTCCTGGCCCCCGGCTTTACGACCGGAGCCCAGCGCTTGGGCGACGAGAAGATAAACGATGTCGCAGAGCTGCCCTTATCGTGGAGCGAGTCGATAAAAGGTTCCAAGTCCCGGATGGACTCCGCGACCACACGCAAGATGTGATCGTCCTGGCCCGCCACCCGATGATCCTCGAGGACATACGGGTCGGCGATAGCTTGGGTTGCGATCCCATACGACTGCAGCTTGCCGGTACTGGCAACGTGAATGAAAGCCTCAACCGCATATCCAGCAGCAATGGTGTCGACACGGGCACTGTAGCCGGTTATCACCCCGTGCCGCTCGAGACGCCGCACCCTGCTGGCGACCGCAGGGGCGCTCAACCCTACGTGCCGCGCGAGCTCTCTGTATCCGAGGCGCGCATCATCCTGCAGCAACCGCAACAAATCCCAGTCCACGTCATCCAGAGTCAACATGTCTCTAATTCTAACCGATGAGCTTTCCAATCGGACGTTATTTGGCTCCAAAACTTTGCAAGTTGCCTTCCGCGGACATCGGCTTTTCTTTAGGCTGGATGCCATGTTGGAACAATCTCTCTCGGCAAACCGGCAGGTGTAGCGTGAAAGCAAGCGCATGGGGGCTGTTTGCCCTGGTTTCGCTCCTTTGGGGAGTGCCTTATCTATTCATTGAAATCGCATTGAGGGACATTGGACCTCTGTCGATCGCCGCCTCACGTGTAGCCATAGCGGCTCTCGTCATGGCGCCGCTCCTGCTGCATCGGCAGCGCTGGCGGGTGCTTACGAAACGCTGGCGGGCCCTGCTGGTACTGGCCGTAGTTGAGGTCGTCGTGCCATTGAGCCTGATTACGGCAGGACAGCTGTCCGTTCCTTCCGGAACAACTGGTGTGATCATCGCAACTGAACCCATTTTCATTGCGATACTTGCCCCTTTGCTCTTCCGCAAGCCTTGGTTGAGCCCATTAGGATGGCTTGGCTTGGTCCTGGGGCTTATCGGCGTGACCACTCTCCTGGGGTTCGATGGTGCAGGACCAGGGGTGCTGCTCATCGCCGGTGCAGCCCTTGCCTACGGGCTGGGTGCCATCCTGATTGATCACTGGTTTAACGATTATGATGCTCTGACAGTCGCCGCCGCCATGATCCTGACTGCTGCCCCCGTGCTCATCGCCATCGCAGTGGCGGCCGAACCGATCCGGGTACCCTCGGACACCACGGTATTTGCCCTCATCATGCTGGGAGTTGCGTGCACAGCAGGCGGTTTTAGTGCATTCTTCGCACTCATCAAGCGCGCGGGGCCGGCCACCGCAGCCCTCACAACATATACCGCACCGATTATTGCGGTCGTGGCAGGGGTTCTCGTCTTGGGCGAAAACCTGACTCTCTGGCAGGTACTCAGCTGCTCACTGATCCTGGTTGGTGCAGCGTTTATCGTGCGCCCAAGGGGCAGGAATGGGCGACGGCCCTCAAAGATGAATCCTGCAGAGCAAAGCTCGATCAAACTCTAGAACGCGCTTAATGAAGTTGGGCTGCGGCAGTGCCTGGCTCAGCCCGCGACGGCGGCCCGCAACGCGAGGATCCGCTGGAGTTGCTGCTGTTCCTCGGCCTGGTGAAGCCTGACGTCCCGGCCGCTGAGGATGCGCTGCCTGATGAAGGCCAGCCGGGTTGCAGCCTGCAGGAACGCTTTCATCTGCGGGCGCCGGTTGTAGCCGCCGGCCCACTGCAGGGCCGTCCGCCGGCCGCGCGGCGTGGCCAGCAGTTCAACCTCCGCCGGGCTGAACCAACCGGCCGCGGAATATTCCAGCAGGCGTTGGCGCGTGAGCCGGTTCTCGGCGACGCGCAGCAGGATGATCCCCACGACGGCCAGCATAAAGATGGGTACCAGGACCAGGATGTACTCCGCCAGGAACCCCGTGCCCATGCTGTTCCACCTGTTATGCAGCAGCATCGCGGGGACCAGTCCGAGGCAAAAGGCCAGCACAGAGGCCCCGGCGTGCCAGCGGCGGGCAGCGTAACCCATGATGAGCCCCGTGGTCCCGGTGAAAATCGCATGCGCAAACGGGGACATCACGCCGCGCAGCAGGAAGATCCGGGCCAGGTCGGTTGCCGGGCTGGCGGACTCGGCGATGGCCCGGCCGAAGTACAGAATGTTTTCCGTGAAGGCGAAGCCGCCGGCGATGGTGAAGGCGAACACCACGCCGTCCACCGGTCCGTCGAAGTGTTTGCGCGCCAGCAGCAGGATCAGCAGCAGGCCCAAGGACTTGGCGACCTCTTCCACCACCGGTGCCTGGACGGTGGCCATAAACGTCCGGAAGTCGGCCACGTCGCTGAACTGGAAGGTCAGGGCAAAGAACGGCTGGATCAGCAGCGTGACGGCGATGGACACCGCCGCGCCCCAGGTAAATGCAAAGAGCAGGAGCCGTTTGGGTTCCGGTTCCCACCGGTCGATCAGGTGGACGGCCAGCAGCACGGCCGACAACGGGATCAGTGACACCACAAAACCCACCAGGAACCCGCCCACTCCCGTGTTGGCCAGCAGGAACGGCACCACCAGGAACAGGCTCAGCAGGACCAGCGCGGCGCCCCCTGCCGTGAGCGTCAGCAGGCCCGGAGGCCGGCTGCCTGGCAGGCCTGCCGGCGGTGGCCCCACAGGGGACAGCGGAGCGGCGTTGGTTCCGGGCGCGGGGCGGTAATACTCCGGTTCGATCCGGCCCATCCAGCTGGGGTTGGCCTGTCCGGGGAAGGGATCCCGTGGTCCGGCGGGTCCGCCGGCCTGGCCGGAACCCGGCTGATGAGGGTGCATGGACATACTGGAAGCCTATGGTGCCCCTGCCGGTGTGGTAATTTTGAAACGCAAATATTCCTTTTTTAATTCCGTCCCGTGAGGCGGGGAAAGGGGAGACGAGAGTTTGACTGCAGTCACAAACGCACCGGTTCCTGCCAGGGTTGTCCTCAACCAGGCGGATATTGACCGTGCGCTCACTCGAATCGCCCATGAGATCCTCGAGGCCAACAAAGGGTCCAAGGACCTGGTCCTGCTGGGCATCCCGCGCCGCGGTTATCCGCTGGCTGTCCGCCTCGCACACAAAATCGCGGCCGCGGACCCCAGTGTGGACGCCGCCGCCATTGTCGGGCAACTGGACGTCACCATGTTCCGCGACGACCTCTCCCACCAGCCCACCCGGCCGCCGTACCCCACCCAACTCCCGCGCACGGGGATCGATAACAAGGTTGTGGTGCTCATTGATGATGTGCTGTACTCCGGCCGCACCATCCGTGCCGCCCTTGACGCCATCGTTGACCTCGGCCGGCCGCGGATTGTCCGGCTGGCAGTGCTGATCGACCGCGGCCACCGTGAGCTTCCCATCCGGGCCGACCACGTGGGCAAGAACCTGCCCACCTCGTCCGCCGAGAAGGTCAGGGTCCGCCTCGAGGAAACCGACACCGCCGCCGACGGTTCCAGCGTCAACGAAGTGGTCATTGAGGGTGGCGCGTGAAACACCTCCTCTCCACTGAAGACCTCAGCCTGGCCAACGCCATCCGCATCCTCGACACCGCAGAAGAAATGGCTGCCGTGGGGGACCGCGAAGTCAAGAAGCTCCCGGCCCTGCGCGGCCGGACCGTTGTCAACCTCTTCTTCGAAGATTCCACCCGCACCCGGATCTCCTTCGAAGCCGCCGCCAAAAGGCTGTCCGCCGACGTCATCAACTTCGCCGCGAAGGGCTCCTCCGTCTCCAAGGGCGAATCCCTCAAGGACACGGCCCAGACGCTGGCAGCGATGGGGGCCGACGCCGTCGTGATCCGGCACTGGGCCTCGGGTGCGCCGCACCGGCTCGCCGCAACGGACTGGATCGACGCCGCCGTCATCAACGCCGGCGACGGCACCCACGAACACCCCACGCAGGCACTCCTGGATGCCTTCACCATGCGCCGGCACTGGTCAAAACTGGCGGGCACCCCCTCGATCGGGGCCGACCTCAAAGGCATGCGCGTTGCCATCGCCGGGGACGTCCTGCACTCCCGCGTGGCGCGCTCCAACGTCTGGCTGCTGCGCACGCTCGGCGCCGACGTCACCCTCGTGGCGCCACCCACCCTGCTGCCCATCGGCGTCGAACACTGGCCGTGCAAGGTCAGCTACGACATGGATGAAACCCTGGCGCAGGGTGTGGACGCCGTTATGATGCTCCGGGTGCAGGGCGAGCGGATGAATGCCTCGTTCTTCCCGTCCACCCGCGAGTACTCGCGCCGCTGGGGCTTCGATGACAACCGGCTCCGGGCGCTGGACAGCCTGGGACTGAAGGACACCATCATCATGCACCCCGGACCCATGAACCGGGGCCTGGAAATTTCCGCCGCCGCCGCCGACTCGCCCCGCTCCACTGTGCTCGCACAGGTGCGCAACGGCGTCTCGGTGCGAATGGCCGCCCTCTACCTGCTGCTCTCCGGGGATACCCGCGAACCAGCCGCCACCCCCACCAAGGAGAGCAACTGATGTCAGAGAACACCGGAACCTACCTGATCCGCGGTGCGTCGATCCTGGGCGCCGGGGCCGAGGACCTGCTCATCAGCGACGGCGTCATCGCCGCCCGGGGCGCAGCCGCAGCCGCCCACAAAGGCGCGCACGGCGCGACCGTCATCGAAGCCGCCGGGCTGGTTGCACTGCCCGGCATGGTGGATGTGCACACGCACCTGCGTGAACCCGGCCGCGAAGATGCCGAAACCGTAGAGACCGGCACCCGAGCCGCAGCGCTGGGCGGCTTCACCGCCGTGCATGCCATGGCCAACAGCAATCCGGTGGCAGATACCGCCGGAGTGGTGGAACAGGTCCACAGCCTGGGCCGCGCGGCCGGCTGGGTGGACGTCCGCCCCGTTGGTGCCGTGACGGTCGGCCTGGCCGGCGAGCAGCTCGCCGAACTCGGTGCCATGGCCGATTCCCGCGCCCAGGTACGCATGTTCTCCGACGACGGCCTCTGCGTCCACGATCCCGTGCTGATGCGCCGCGCCCTGGAATACGTCAAGGCGTTCGACGGCGTGGTGGCCCAGCACGCGCAGGAACCCCGCCTTACCGCCGGGGCCCAGATGAATGAGGGCGCCGTCTCCGCCGTCCTGGGACTCACCGGCTGGCCGGCGGTAGCCGAGGAAAGCATCATCGCCCGTGACGTCCTGCTGGCGCAGCACGTGAACTCCCGCCTGCACGTCTGCCACGTCTCCACTGCCGGCTCCGTGGAGATCATCCGCTGGGCCAAGGAACGCGGCATCAACGTCACCGCCGAGGTCACCCCGCACCACCTCCTGCTCACCGATGACCTGGTCCGCAGCTACAACCCCGTCTACAAGGTCAACCCGCCCCTGCGGACAGATGCGGATGTGCAGGCCCTGCGCGCCGGCCTGGCTGACGGCACCATTGACGTTGTGGGCACCGACCACGCCCCGCATCCGAGCGAGCACAAGGAATGCGAGTGGGCGCAGGCCGCGATGGGCATGACCGGGCTGGAAACCGCCCTCTCCGTGGTCCAGCACGCCATGATCGAAACCGGCCTCATGACCTGGGCCGATTTCGCCCGGGTCACGTCCACCGCGGCCGCACAGATCGGCCGGCTGACGGACCAGGGCCGCCCGCTGGACGCAGGTGAACCAGCCAACATCATCCTGGTGGACCCCACTGCCCGCTGGACCGTTGACCCGGCCCGGATGGCAACCATGGGCCGCAACTCCCCGTTTGCCGGCCTGGAGCTGCCGGGCCGGGTGGTGGCCACCTTCTACAAGGGCCACCCCACCGTCCTGGACGGCAAGCTCAACACGCCGTACCGGGAATCGGCGGCATCTGCGGCAGGCGCCTCCTGATGGACACCAAGCTCCTTACCGGCCTCATCACGGTGGTGCTCGTCGCCGTTGTTATGGTCATGATCGGACTCGGCTGGCGTAACCGCCTCAGGCGGCAGGCCGACGTCGAACCCTTACCGGCCGTGCCCGGGGCGCCCGGGGTCCCGGTTGCCGGTGCCGAGGGCCAGTACGTTGCCTCCACCACCGCGGGGGACTGGCTGGACCGCATCGCAGTGCGCAGCCTCGGCATCCGGACCAATGCGGTCCTCACGGTGTACCCCCATGGCGTCCTCTTCGACAGAACCGGCGCCCCGGCGCTCTACATACCGGCAGGCAGCCTCACCGCCGTCCGGCTGGAAAGCGGAATGGCGGGCAAGTTCGTTGAGAAGGACGGTCTCCTGGTCCTCACCTGGAACCTCGGGACCCACGAGCTCGACACCGGTTTCCGGACCCGCCGGGCCGCCGATAAAGACGCCCTCCATGACTCCCTTCAGCAATTGATTGCCGCAGCCCCCCAAGAACATTCCCAGGATCCCCAGAGTGGAAAGTAAGACAGTGACAGATTCAGCACAACAAGCAGCCAGTTCCACCACGGTTCCCGCCCCGGCCGTCTTCGTCCTGGAGGACGGCCGCATGTTCCGCGGCACCAGCTATGGCGCCCAGGGCACCGCCCTGGGCGAGGCGGTCTTCGCCACCGGCATGACCGGCTACCAGGAAACCATCACGGACCCCTCGTACGCCCGCCAGCTGGTGGTGCAGACCGCTCCGCACATCGGCAACACAGGTGTGAACAGCGACGACGCCGAGTCCCGCCGCATCTGGGTGGCCGGCTACATCGTCCGCGACGCCGCCCGCCGCCCCTCCAACTGGCGCTCGGAACGCTCGCTGGACGAGCAGCTCGAGGAAGAGGGCATCGTTGGCATCCAGGGTGTGGACACCCGCGCCATCACCCGCCACCTGCGCGAACACAAGACCATGCGCGCCGGCATCTTCTCCGGCGACGCAGCCAAGGCCACGGACAAAGAACTGCTGGACGCGGTCCTGGCCAGTGCCCCGATGGAAGGCGCCCGCCTGGCTGAGGAAGTCAGCGTCGAGGAAGCCTACGTTGTGGAGCCCAAGGACCACGGCTGGGACGGCGAGCCGCGCTTCAGCATTGCCGCCATCGATCTTGGCATCAAAGCCATGACCCCCGTCCGGTTCGCCGAACGCGGCGTCCGCGTCCATGTCCTGCCGGCAACCTCCACCCTTGAGGACGTCAAGGCCGTCAACCCGGACGGCTTCTTTATGTCCAACGGCCCCGGCGACCCCGCCACGGCTGATGCCCAGGTCACGCTGCTCCGCTCCGTCCTGGATGAAAAGCTGCCCTACTTCGGTATCTGCTTCGGCAACCAGATCCTGGGACGCGCCCTGGGCTTTGGCACCTACAAGCTGCGCTACGGCCACCGCGGCATCAACCAGCCCGTGATGGACCGCCGCACCGGCAAGGTGGAAATCACCTCGCAGAACCACGGCTTCGCCGTGGACGCCCCGCTGGACGGCGCCACCAAGGCTCCCGAGGAGCGCTACGGCCGTGTTGAGGTCAGCCACATCAGCCTCAACGACGACGTCGTCGAAGGCCTCGCGTGCCTGGACATCCCCGCCTTCTCGGTCCAGTACCACCCGGAAGCCGCAGCCGGCCCGCACGATGCCGCCTACCTGTTTGACCGTTTCATCGACCTGATGGCCGCCACTAAAACCGGCTCAGAGAACACCACCGATTCCAAGACTGAGGACACGAAGTAATGCCCAAGAGAACTGACCTTAAGAGCGTCCTGGTCATCGGTTCCGGCCCGATCGTCATCGGCCAGGCCGCTGAGTTCGACTACTCCGGCA
>DASSIA010000104.1:0-6244 GCA_035692345.1 Arthrobacter sp.
TCCATGGTCAGCACCCTGGACGTCAACGACCGCATCTTCGTGAACCTGCTGGTACCGGAGCCTTTTTCCCTCTCACGCGGTGATGTGGTGGTCTTCCGGGACACCAAGGGCTGGCTGACGGCGGCGCCGGATGAACCCAAGGGGCCGTTTACCTGGGTGCAGGACGGCCTGACCTTTGTGGGACTCTTGCCGGACAACTCGGAACAGCACCTCGTCAAACGCGTCATCGGGCTGCCCGGTGACCACGTGATCTGCTGCGACGCCGGCGGTAAACTGACCATCAACGGATCTCCCATTGATGAAACCTACGTCAACAAGGCCGAGGTACCGCAGATCCGCGCTTTCGACGTCGTTGTTCCCCAAGGGAAGGTCTGGGTCATGGGCGATAACCGCAACCACTCCGCAGATTCCCGCTCGCATCTGGAGTCCAACGGCGGATTCGTCGACCTTGTGGACGTCGAGGGCAAGGCTGCCGTCATCGCGTGGCCCCTGAACCGGATCACTGTCCTTGACAACTACCCCGCCGTCTTCCGGAACGTTCCCGCGGGGGGTTAGCAGTGTCCGCCCTGATACCGGCCGCCACCGCCAAGGCGCCACCCCGCAAGACTGCCGGGGTACGCTCCAAAGCACCCACCCTGCGGCACGAGCGGACCTTTAAGGCGCAGGGAGCCCGTTACCTCGCCGGCGTCGACGAAGTGGGCCGCGGAGCGCTGGCGGGACCCGTGAGCGTCGGCATCGCCGTCGTGGACCTCCACACCCAGAAGCCCTTGGCCGGTGTACGGGACAGCAAGCTGCTCAGCCCTGCTGAGCGGGAGCGCCTTGAACCGCTGGTCCGCAGCTGGAGCGTAGCCTCAGCTGTGGGGCATGCGTCCGCGCGGGAGATCGACGAGGTGGGCATTATCGCTGCACTGCGGCTGGCGGGAACCCGGGCGTGGCTGGACATCCTCGCCGCCGGGGTCAGCCCTGACGTGGTGCTGCTCGACGGCAGCCACAACTGGCTCTCGCCCGCCGGGCAGCTGTCCCTGTTTGACGAACCGGCTGCGGACTTCGCGTGCACTGCCCCGGTTCATACCAAGGTCAAAGCGGACATGCAGTGCCTCAGCGTGGCCGCAGCAAGCGTGATTGCCAAAGTGGAACGTGACCAGCAGATGCGCGGCCTGCATCGTGAATACCCTGATTTCGGGTGGGATATCAACAAGGGCTACGCCACGGCTATCCACCGTGACGCGCTTCGCGCCGCCGGACCCACACCGTACCACCGGGTGAGCTGGAACCTGCTGGGCGGCGAACTCTGATACCCCGCACCCGGGAGTGGCGCCTACGCGGCAACTGTGGGGCGCTGGATGGTGCAAGATGGAAGCATGAGTGCTGAGGATCTTGAAAACTATGAAACCGACATGGAGCTGCAGCTCTACCGTGAATACCGCGATGTTGTCGGACTCTTCAGTTATGTCGTCGAGACCGAACGCCGCTTTTACCTCGCCAACCATGTTGACCTGCAGGCCAGAAGCGCCGACGGCGAGGTCTACTTCGATCTGACGCTGCAGGATGCCTGGGTATGGGACGTCTACCGCTCCGCACGATTCGTTAAGACAGTCCGCGTCCTTACATTCAAGGACGTCAACGTCGAAGAGCTGCCGCGCAACGAGGAACTCGCCCTGCCGAAGGACGTTGACCTCGGCAACTGACGCCGGTCCACTGCTCCTCCACAGCTCCGCCTTAACGGGTCGGTTTTCCGGGTTTACGCACATACGCGAATAGCCATCTGTCCTCCGCATTCCTGCCCCTGCAGGCTGGTTGCGGAGGTAGAAATGAAATCCAAAGGCCTGTTGGGCCGGCGCGGCGAGGAGCTCGCCGCCGGCTATCTCGAATCGCTCGGCATGCTGGTGGTGGAACGCAATTGGCGCTGCACCGAGGGCGAAATAGACATTGTGGCCCTGGACGGCGACGCCCTGGTCATCGCCGAGGTGAAAACCCGCCGGTCCCTGGACTACGGGCACCCCTTTGAAGCCGTGGGGCCGGACAAGCTCGCCCGGCTGCATCGGCTCGGTTCGGCATGGTGCCGGGACCGGGAACTGCCGATGCCGCTGCGGCGCGTGGACGTCATTGCCGTGGTGGACGACGGCGGCGGCGAACCCGTGGTGGAACATCTCAAGGGTGTGGGTTAGATGGCACTGGGCCGGGCCTATTCTGTGGCACTCGTGGGCTTGAATGGATACATCGTCGAAGTAGAGGCCGATATTGGCCAGACGTTGCCGGCATTTGTGATCCTGGGCCTGCCGGATGCTGCCCTCAACGAGGCCAAGGAGCGGATCCGGTCCGCAGCCAGGAATTCCGGAATTCCGCTGAGCCGGCGAAAGATCACGGCCAACCTCATCCCGGCGTCTGTGCCCAAGCGCGGTTCCGGCTTTGACCTGGCGGTGACCATGGCGGTCCTGCGGGCCGCGAATGACATCAAGCCCACAGGCCGGACCGTGTTCATGGCCGAGCTGGGGTTGGACGGCCGGCTGCGGCCGGTACGCGGCATCCTGCCGGCGGTGATGGCGGCAGTGCAGGCGGGCTATCCGGATGTGGTGGTCGCGCACGCCAATCTCGCTGAAGCATCGTTGGTCCCCGGCGCCAATGTTCGGGGGTACCGCACCCTGGCCCGGCTTGCACTGGACTTTGGTGCAGACCCGCAGGAGCTCGCCCTGGACTTCGAACCGGAGGACGAGGCCAGTTACACGGATTCTTCAATGGGACTTCAGACTGTCCCGGACATGGCCGACGTCTCCGGCCAGGGTGAGGCCCGGCGTGCCCTTGAGGTGGCCGCGGCCGGGGCCCACCACCTGCTGCTGACGGGACCGCCGGGCGCGGGCAAGACCATGCTTGCTGAAAGACTGCCCGGTCTCCTGCCGGACCTTGCCGACAATGAGGCCATGGAAGTCACGGCCATCCACTCCCTGTGTGGCCTTCCGTCATCCGCCGTTCAGCTGGTGCGGCGTCCACCTTTCGAGAATCCACATCACTCGGCTACCGCGGCCGCCATTATCGGCGGGGGTTCCGGGTTACCGCGCCCGGGAGCGGCCTCGCGGGCCCACCGTGGCGTCCTGTTCCTGGACGAGGCCCCTGAATATGAACGGCGGGTACTGGACGCCCTTCGCCAGCCGCTGGAAAGCGGGGAGCTGGTCATTCACCGATCGGCGGGAACGGCGGCTTATCCCGCCCGGTTTCAGCTGGTCCTTGCCGCCAACCCCTGTCCCTGCGGCAAAGCTTCAGGAAAGGGCCTGGAGTGCACCTGCACACCCATGATGAGGCGCCGCTACGTGGCCAGGATGTCCGGTCCGCTGCTGGACCGGGTTGACATCCAACTGCAGGTGGAGCGTGTGTCGCTGGCTGACTTCGGCCAGGCCGGTGCCGAGGAGGACACGGCGGCCGTGGCCCGGCGGGTCGGCGACGCCCGCCGTCGGCAGGCTGAACGCCTGCAGCCCCTGGGCCTGGAAACGAACTCGCAGGTTCCCGGCCGGATTCTGCGCGGTGCCCTGCGTCTGCCGGCCACTGCCACCCGCATCCTGGACCACTCGCTGGAGCGCGGGGTCCTGACCGCCAGAGGCTATGACAGGGTTCTTCGGCTTGCCTGGACTCTCGCGGACCTGTCGCACCGCGACATGCCCGACACCAACGACATCGGTCAGGCCCTTGGCCTCCGGCAGGCTGCCTCGGCAGCGGCGTGAAGGAAGAAATCATATGGACAACGAACGGATCGCCCGCGCCGCACTATCGCGGCTTATGGAACCGCAGGACGCTGCCGGGCTTGCCCTTGTGCAGGCCACTGGCGCCCTCGACGCCCTGAAGATCGCCACCGGCGGGGCAGCCGCCGGCCCGGCACTGGAGCAGGAGATCACAGGCTTGCTGGCGGACAATGGTGCAGGAGCCGGCTGGGCCGGGATGGCAGCCGCGCTCAAACGCTGGGCGCCCCGGATTCCCGATCTGGCGCCCGAGCGTGACCTGGCCACCATGGCACGCCTTGGCGGCCGGCTGATCGTCCCGTCCGACGATCTCTGGCCGGCCCAACTCGGGGACCTGGGCATCCAGGAGCCCATCTGCCTGTGGTGGCGGGGCTTGGAGCAGGAACTGCCGGGCCCGGCCAAAAGCGTTGCACTGGTTGGATCCCGCGACAGCACGAGCTACGGTGCCTCGGTGACAGGGGACCTCGCCTACTCACTGGCTCAGCGGGGCTTCACTGTCGTGTCCGGCGGTGCCTACGGCATCGACGCCCACGCGCACCGTGCGGCCTTGGCCGGGGGATCAGCGGCGGTGCCCACCATAGCGGTCATGGCGGGCGGTGTGGACCGGTACTACCCGTCCGGCAACGAGGATCTCCTGCGGGCGGTCTGCAACCAGGGGGCGGTGCTCGCAGAGGTCCCGCCGGGGTCGGCGCCCACCCGCTACCGCTTTCTCCAGCGGAACAGGCTGATAGCAGCCTTGGCCTCGGTCACAGTGGTGGTGGAAGCCCGCTGGCGCTCCGGCGCACTGAACACTGCCCATCATGCGGAGACGCTTGGCCGGGCGGTCGGGGCCGTACCAGGGTCCGTGCACAGCGCCAACTCGGCTGGCTGCCACCGGCTGCTGCGGGATGGCGGTGCCGTCTGCGTGACTGACGCGGCGGAGATTGCCGAGCTCGCCTGCCCAAGCGGCGTGGGGCTGCCGGAGCCTGGTACAGGGCGCGTGGAGGACCATGACGGCCTGACCCTGGAGGATCTGATCCTCCTCGATGCCCTTCCCGTGCGGTCCACCACCTCCGTTGACAAGCTCTGCGCAGTTGCCGGCCTCAGCGCGGAATCAGTGCGTGCCGGGCTGGGCAGGCTCGGGCTGCTGGGGCTTGCCGCGTCGGAAAGAGGCGGCTGGAAGCGGGCTAAGGAATCTGCGTAGTTGCTGTGTCCGGCACGGGAATCCCCGCGGATTCTGGGACAGTTGAACAGTGGATAACCAGGAACTGCCCCAGGCGCTTGAGCACGCACTTGCCGGCTTTGGAAGGTACCTGACAGCCGAGCGGGTGCGGTCCGGGCATACAGTTCGGGCCTACCTCTCCGACCTGAGGAGCCTCCTGGAGTACGCCGCTTCCGAAGGCATCACGGACCTGCCGGGCCTGGAGCTGGGGACTCTCCGGCGGTGGCTCGGGGCGCAAAGCCAGGCCGGGATGTCCCGCTCCACCCTTGCGCGGAGATCGGCCACAGCGCGGTCCTTCACCACATGGGCCATGCGGGAAGAACTCATCGCAGCGGACCCCGCCCTGCGGCTTAGGGCGCCCAAGGCGGAGAAGTCCCTTCCGGGTGTGCTGCAGTCCCAGCAGCTCCGCAGGCTGCTGGGACGCCTGGCGGAGGAAGCGGCTGACGGGTCGCCGGTTCCCGTGCGCAACAGGGCCATGGTGGAGCTCCTGTACGCCACGGGACTGCGGGTGGGGGAGCTGGCCGGGTTGGATGTGGACGATCTCAACCCGGACCGACGGACCCTTCGGGTGGTGGGCAAAGGCAACAAGGAAAGGACGGTACCTTACGGTGTCCCGGCTGCTCTCGCGGTTGACGATTGGCTCCGCAGGGGCCGGCCGCTGTTGGCGACGGGCCACAGCGGGCCTGCGCTTTTCCTCGGCTCCAGGGGAAACCGGGTTGACCAGCGCCAGGTCAGAACCGTGGTGAAAGGGATCTTCGAAGCACTCGGGGATACCTCAGCCACCGGCCCGCACGCCCTGAGGCATTCCGCGGCAACGCACCTGCTCGATGGCGGCGCGGACCTTCGTGCGGTCCAGGAAATACTGGGCCACAGCAGCCTCGCCACCACGCAGATCTACACCCACGTGTCCGTGGAGCGGCTCCGGAGCAGCTACCAGCAGGCCCATCCCCGGGCCTGAGCCGGGGGATTCCCCGGCATGGTCGGGCAAATCCTGGTCTGCGTTACGTGTGGCGAATCGCACTGGCGTAATTACGCGGCGTACGGCACAATAAGAATCACGTCCGGCAACTTTCAAGTTTCGCTTGAAGCTCATTCGCTTCGCGCGTTACGTCAAGTCCGGACACAGTTTAATAACCAGGCAGGGAACACCACCGCCGGAGCGCAGAGCACCGGACAGTTTCATCCAGGCAGAGGTCGTTGGGGAAGACGTACCTACAGCTATGGAGGATGGAATGTCTGTTGCAATGACCCGTGGTGTGCTGTTTGTTCACTCAGCCCCTACAGCACTGTGCCCGCATGTTGAGTGGGCCATTGG
>DASSIA010000105.1:0-7747 GCA_035692345.1 Arthrobacter sp.
GGATTTTATTTCTGACAGTCGGCAGACGCGTACTGCTTGGGCCTGTCGGGGCTGCTGTTGGCGGGCAATGCACAAGCCATCGGTTCGCGCACCCTTACCCGGGGCATCTTCGCCACCATCGCCCTCTTAGGGTGGCTGGCCGGTCCCGTCGCTCTGGTCCTCTTCGCCGCCGTCGGATTTATCGGCTATTGGAAGGCGAGGAGGGCGGGCCTGAAGACGTCAAAATGCTTCCTCCGCGACACCCGGCTGGTCCTGGCTTACCTCGGTATCCTTTTGGGGGCCGGGCTCTGGGGGACATACGCACAGGTAACGGGTTGGTTCTGAAACGATAAAGCCACGCGGGGAGCGCATAACGGTTGCGCAAAAAAGGGAACCACCGGATCCGGTGGTTCCCTTTTGTTTGGTGGAGCTGAGGGGACTCGAACCCCTGACCCCCTGCATGCCATGCAGGTGCGCTACCAGCTGCGCCACAGCCCCAAACTTCCGCTGCCCAGCGGTTCATTCCGCCCAAAGCAACCCGTTCAGCTTAATAGAAATCTTCCCGCGGCGCCAATCGGCGTGCGCTTTTCCGGAAATAAAAAAATCCGCCGGAATCTTTCGATTCCGGCGGATTATCCGGTGGAGCTGAGGGGACTCGAACCCCTGACCCCCTGCATGCCATGCAGGTGCGCTACCAGCTGCGCCACAGCCCCGGACCTTCGTTACTCCGTGGTCTCCCCGGAGCAACTCAAATATCTTAGACCAGCATTTCCGAAAATTCCAAATCGGGCATATTCGGGCCGGCATGGCCCGCTATTCGGCGTCGGCAGCCGCCGTCGCCTTGGCTGAAGCGTCGTCCCCCAGCTGCAGGTCAACTACCGGGCAGTCCTTCCACAAACGCTCCAGGGCGTAGAAAACGCGGTCCTCTTCGTGCTGGACGTGGATGACGATGTCCGAGTAGTCCAGCAGCACCCAGCGTCCGCCGGAGCGGCCCTCGCGGCGTACCGGGCGGAGGTCCTGCTTGGACAGTTCTTCTTCGATGCCGTCAACGATGGCGTTAACCTGGCGCTCGCTGGGTGCGGACGCGATGAGGAAGACGTCTGCCAGTGCCAGGCGTTCGCTGACATCGAGGGCCACAATATCGTGGGCGATCTTGTCCGCGGCGGCCTTGGCGGCCTGGCGGGCAATGGCGATGGATGAATCTGATGCAGTCACGGGACTCCTTGTAGTTTTTAAAGCTTCGTAAAAAGGGCGTTGCCTGATCAGCGGGAGATGCCGCTGACAATGAGGATGACGCCGGAAATAAGGGCCACGATCCCAAAAGCCAGGACGAGGACCTGCATCAGCCTGAGCCGCTTGGCGCGGGCCAGGCCGGCCGTCGCCGCATCCAGCGGCTCCAGCCCATGCGCGGACCGGGCCGGGATACGGGGCAGGTCCGCGAACAGATCGTCTTGCTCCCCCGCCGTCAGGTCGGGCACGGCAGGCGTGACGGGAACTGTGCGCTTCGGCGCGGCGGCGGCCTTGGCTGCCGCTTCGGCCCGGGCGATCACCCGGGAGCGGCCTGAAGGGGCCGGTGCGGAGCCGTCGGCAGGCGCCTTGGCCGGATTGGCAGGTCGGCGGCCCCTGCCGCCAGGCCGGACCTTCGCTCCAGGCTGGGTCACCACCGGCACGTAGGAGGTTGCCGGCGGCTTCATGACAGGACGGTCGACGCCGGGCACCTGCACGAATTCCAGCGGCGTCACCATGGCCAGGTTGGCCGCCGTAGCCGGGCCTGTCTGCGGTCCGGACTGGGTGGGCGTGGCCTGGGTACCGGGAGCCTGCAAGGGTGCTGATCCCGGCTGCGGGGAGGCAGCCTGTTCGGCCAGCTTCTGCTTGGCCATGGCCCGGCGGTTAAGGACCGCCGCACGCTCGGCCAGCGCAATCTGCTCCGCAAGGATGTCCGGGTCCACCACCTCGGGGTCCAGGGACGCGATGTGCTCCATTTTGGCCAACTGGTTCTTGGCCTGCTCCGCAATCAGAGCACGGGCTGCCAGTGCCTGCTCCACGCTCATGCCATCCGGAACGGCCTTGCCAAGGGCGGGCACAGGTTGGCCCGGCACGGGCTGCCCCATGGGGGCGGGAATGATGGGGTTGGCCGAGGTGACGGCCTGTTCCTTCAGCTGCTGGAGCCGGAGCTGCCTGCGCGTGGGAGGACCACCGGCGGACAGCTGGCCCTCTTTCTCCTCAAGCTCTTTGATGGCCCGCAGGGCTGCGCGGTCGCGGGCACGGATCTGCGAGGACCGCTGGGCCTGGGACTGCTCGGGCACCGAATCCACCGGAGCGTCGGCTGCACGCCGTTGTTTTGAGGCAGGCGAAACCTGACCCGGGCCGGTTGACCCGGGAGCCGTGTTCTCATCTCTGGCCTGCCGCAGTTCGCGGCGGCTGCGGACGGGGGGCTGTTCCTGACTCATTGAGGACTCATTCAGTACTGGCTGGTTCGTCTGTTTCGGTGGTTCGGACATCCCGGGGATCTGACCCTTCGGCATACAGTCCGTATTTGGCGATATATTGCACTACACCGTCCGGTACGAGGTACCAGACGGGGTTGTTCCCTGCGACCCTTGCGCGGCAGTCCGTGGACGAAATGGCCATGGCCGGAACCTCGAGGAGGCTGACATCCTTGCGGCCCATGCCATCCAGCACATGCCCCGGCCGGGTCACCCCGACAAAATGCGCCAAGGACCACAACTCATCGATGTCCTTCCACGACAGGATCTGTGAAAGCGCGTCCGCACCGGTGATGAAGAACAGATCCGCATCCGGACGCTGCGTCCGCAGATCCCGCAAGGTATCAATGGTATACGTGGGACCGGGCCGGTCAACGTCCACCCTGCTGACGGTGAAGCGGGGGTTCGACGCTGTGGCGATCACCGTCATGAGGTACCGGTGCTCGGCCTCGCTGACCTGCTTGTGCGTTTTTTGCCACGGTTGTCCGGTGGGGACAAACACCACTTCGTCGAGGCCGAACTTGGCAGCCACTTCACTGGCCGCGACCAGGTGGCCGTGATGGATGGGATCAAACGTCCCGCCCATCACGCCCAACCGCAGCCGTCCTTGCGCACCTTCACGGTGCAGAATGCGGGAAATGTCAGTGGCCTTGGCCGTGGTCGTGCTTGTTGGGGTGCTGGCGGTGCGGATCGGCGTGCTCGTCCGTGGCCGCGTGCCTGTTGCCCAGGTTGGAGTAGGACCAGGTCACGAACATCAGCACCAGCAGGATGCTGAAAATCGAGATGCCGAACACCCACGGCTCGGCCCACAGCGGCGCGGCCTCCTCATGTTGCACTTCGCCCGCGGCGGCAATGGACGTGACGATCTGCTGGAGCAGCATTTTCTCCCCTAAAGCTCAAAGGATGTGACAGCGGATCTTCCCGCCGTCCAGGACTTCTGTTCTATGTTACAGCGTTGCTACCCGCGGACCTGGCCCTCACCCTGGACGATCCACTTGGTGGTGGTCAGTTCCGTCAGCCCCATCGGGCCGCGCGCATGCAGCTTCTGCGTGGAGATACCCACCTCGGCACCCAGGCCCAGCTCGCCGCCATCGGTAAACCGCGTGGACGCGTTGACGATGACTGCCGCCGAGTCAATCTCGGCAATGAAACGCTCGGCGTTGGCGAGGTTGTTGGTGAGGATGGCTTCGGTGTGGCCGGTGGACCAGGTGCGGATGTGCGTGAGGGCGTCATCCAGGCTGTCCACCATGGCCACAGCCAGGTCCAGGTCCATGTACTCCGTTTCCCAGTCCACATCCGTTGCGGGCTCGGACTCAACAGATGACGCCAAGGCTGCACGGATCCGTTCGTCAGCGTGGAGGGTGACTCCCGCGCCGCGAAGCGCCGCGGCCACGGCGGGCAGCACGGTGGACCGGGAGTGAACCAGCAGGGTCTCCACGGTGTTGCAGACGCTGGGGCGTTGGGTCTTGGCGTTCAGCAGGATCTCCACCGCCATCTCTTCACTGGCGGATTCGTCGATGAAAATATGCACGTTGCCCTCGCCCGTTTCGATGACAGGCACCGCAGCGTTCAACACCACGGACTGGATCAGTTCCCGGCCCCCGCGCGGAATCAGGACATCAACCCGGCCCCGGGCACGCATCAGGGCGTTCGCGCCTTCACGGCCATACTGGTCCACGGTCTGCACAGCATCGGCGGGCAGGCCGACGCCGTCCAGGGCGTCGCGGAGAATCCGGACGAGGGCTTCGTTGGTGGCTGCGGCGGCGGTGCCGCCGCGGAGGATCACGGCATTGCCGCTCTTGAGCGCCAGGCCTGCGATGTCCACGGTGACGTTGGGCCGCGCCTCGTAAATGGCCGCGACAACACCCATGGGCACGTTGATCTGGCGCATCCGCAGTCCGTTGGGGAGGGTCTGGCCGCGGACCACGTTGCCCACCGGATCCGGCAGGTTCGCGAGGTTCGCCAGGGCATCAACCAGTGCGGTAATGCGGTCATCCGTCAGCGTCAGCCGGTCCAGCATGGCCGCCGATGTGCCGTTGGCCTTGCCGGCGGCAACATCCTTGGCGTTGGCGGCCAGGATCTGGCCCTTGCGCTCCAGCAGAGCGGCGCCAATGGCCTGCAGGCCACGGTCCTTCCAGGCCCGGTTTGCCCTGGCCATCAGACGGGCCGCATGCCGTGAGCGGTCGGCAATGGCGTGGACAGCCGCCTCGACGTCTTCAGATGACAGCGGCACCGCTGTTTCCTGGGAAACCGTCACAGGTGTTTCCGGCGGAACGGAAACGGCCGTGGTGTCCCCGGGATTCGCAGCAGTGTTATGGATCAATGCCTCAGTCATGATCCAAGTTTAGGCGAGCCGCGCGCTCAGACCAGCACCAGGTCATCAACGTGAACAACTTCACGGTCATATCCGCGGCCCAGCGCCTTGCCCAGCTCCTTGGTGGACCGTCCCAGCATCTGCGGCAGTTCGGCCGCGGAGTAGTTGACGAGGCCACGGGCAATGACTGTGCCGTCCGCACTGACCATTTCGACGGCGTCGCCCGCCTCAAAGTCGCCGTCAACCCCCGAGATGCCGGCGGGCAGCAGCGAGGTGTGGCGGTGGCGCACGGCCTTGACGGCACCGTCGTCGAGAATCAGCCTGCCACGCACGGAGGCAAGGTGTTCAAGCCACAGCAGCCGGACCGGCTTGCGGGCGCCATTGACCTTGAACCAGGTGCCAACATCCTCGCCGGCCAGTGCGGCGGCGGCGTTGGCGGTGGAGGTCACCAGGGCGTGAATCCCGGAACCGGCAGCGATGGTGGCGGCTTCCACTTTTGTGGTCATGCCGCCGGTACCCACTCCGGCTTTGCCTGCCTTGCCGATGGTGACGCCGTGGAGGTCGCCCGGGCCTTCAACGAGCGGAATCCGCTTGGCACCGTGCGACGGCGGACCGTCATACAGGGAGTCGACGTCGGAAAGCAGCACCAGCGCGTCCGCGCGGACCAGGTGGGCCACGAGGGCAGCCAGGCGGTCGTTGTCACCGAAGCGGATCTCGTGGGTGGCCACGGTGTCGTTTTCGTTGACCACCGGTACTACGCCGAGGTTGAGGAGCCGGTCCAGGGCACGGAAAGCGTTGGTGTGCTGGCTCCGCCGCATCAGGTCATCCGCCGTGAGGAGCACCTGGCTGACGGTCACACCGTGGGCGCCGAACGCCTGGGTGTACCGGGCCATGAGGAGTCCCTGGCCCACGCTGGCCGCGGCCTGCTGGGTAGCCAGGTCCCGGGGCCGTTTCGCAAGGCCCAGCGGTGCCAGGCCGGCAGCGATGGCGCCGGAGGACACCAGAATGATCTCGGTCCCGGAGTTCCGCTTGGCTGCCAGCGCATCGGCCAGGGCAGTCAGTGCTTCTTCCGAAATGCCGCCCTTGATGCTGGTCAGTGACGACGACCCGACCTTGACCACGATCCTGCCGGCGTTGGCGAGCACGCTGCGGTCCGCGGACCGCTTGTGCGCGATCGCGGCCACGGCGCTACTGGTCATCGTCTGCTTCCAGTCCACTCTCCTTGAGCGGCTTGGCGACGCGGCGGCTGCTGACCGATTCGGTCCAAATCCCGGCCTTGCGCTCGGCTTCAAGCTCGGCGCGGGCGGCGGCCTTGGCGTCGCGGCGTTCCTGCTGCTCGTCACGCTTCTGGCCGCGGGTGGGTCGGTCGCCGATGTCGGCGAACCGGACGTCGGTGCCGCGCGGTGACGCGAGCATTTCGGCACCGGCCATCATGGTGGGCTCCCAGTCGAAGACAACGCCGTCGTCCTCGCCGATCACCACGGTGTCGCCGGGCTTGGCTCCCTGCTTGAACAATTCGTTTTCGACGCCGAGCTTGGCCAGGCGGTCCGCGAGGTAACCGATGGCTTCCTCGTTGGTGAAGTCGGTCTGCTTGACCCAGCGGACCGGCTTGTCGCCGAGAACGCGGAAGAGCGGCTCGAGGTTCTTTTCCTCACGCCGGATCTTGAAGCCGGCCTCGTTGACGGCGCGGGGCCGCAGAACAGGGGGCTGGACCTTCGGCGGGGCGGCTGCCAGGGCGTCGCGGGCTGCCTGGACAATTTCGGCCATGGCAAAGCCGAGCTGGCGGAGGCCCTCGTGGCTGGTGGCCGAGATCTCAAAGACCCGGTAGCCGCGTGATTCCAGTTCCGGGCGGACGAATTCAGCCATGTCCTTGCCGTCCGGCAGATCCACTTTGTTCAGGGCAACCAGGCGTGGACGGTGGTTCAGCGGGACAACTTCGCCGTCATTACCGGCGTAGCTCATGTCCACGGCGTACTTTTCGAGTTCGGCCTCGATGATGGCCAGGTCTGAGAGCGGATCGCGGTCCGCTTCAAGCGTGCCGCAGTCCAGCACATGCACCAGTGCGGCGCAGCGCTCCACATGGCGCAGGAAGTGGTGGCCCAGGCCCTTGCCTTCGCTGGCGCCTTCGATGAGGCCAGGGACGTCGGCAATGGTGAAACGGACGTCGCCGGACTGGACAACACCCAGGTTCGGGATCAGGGTGGTGAACGGGTAGTCGGCAATCTTGGGCCGCGCGGCGGACATGGCCGCGATCAGGCTGGACTTGCCGGCCGAGGGGAAGCCAACCAGCGCGATGTCTGCGATGGACTTCAGTTCCAGCACGACGTCGGCGGCGTCACCCTCGATGCCCAGCAGCGCGAAGCCCGGGGCACGGCGCTTCTGCGAGGACAGCGACGCATTGCCAAGGCCGCCCTGGCCACCGGCAGCCGCCACATATTCGGCGCCTTCGCCGACCAGGTCCGCCAGCACTGTGCCGTCCTTGGACTTGAC
This sequence comes from Arthrobacter sp., assembly GCA_035692345.1. Lineage (GTDB taxonomy): Bacteria > Actinomycetota > Actinomycetes > Actinomycetales > Micrococcaceae > Arthrobacter. The sequence goes on from DASSIA010000105.1 coordinate 7,270, forward strand.
CACGGTGCCGTCGGGCACGGGCAGGATGAGGGTCTCGCCGCTCTTGCCGCCGCGCCAGTCGCCCATACCGGGCCCGCCGTTGGTGGCGTGGCGGTGCGGGGCGTGGTGGTAGTCAAGCAGCGTGGTGGTCTGGTGATCAACGCGGAGGATGACGTCGCCGCCGTCGCCGCCATTGCCGCCGTCCGGACCGCCCAGGGGCTTGAACTTCTCGCGGTGGACAGAGACACAGCCGTGGCCGCCGGTACCGCCGGATACGTGCAGTACTACCCGGTCTACAAAGCTGGCCACGTGGATCTCCTCAGAAACTGTTTACCTGGCGGCCCAGGGGACGCCACATCGATTGTAATGCGGTTAAAAGAACAGTGGAGCGGACCAAATGGCCCGCTCCACCGCTTCAGAACTATTTGTTACTCTGCAGCTGCAGCAGCAACGATGTTGACAACGCGGCGACCGCGGCGGGTGCCGAACTCGACGGCTC
>DASSIA010000106.1:0-8301 GCA_035692345.1 Arthrobacter sp.
CATAATCCGCGGCAAGACGAACCTTCAAAGCGGCCACCTTGGCCTCCATGCGGGAAACCTCCACCAACCCGTCCAAACACGCAACAGCCCGCCGCCGCAACGGATCGGCGACCAACCCAACACCGCTAGACCCATCACCGACGAACCCAACACCGCCGAACCCGTCACCGTTGGACCCGTCAGCAGTGAACCCGCGGCCAATCCGGCCCAGCAACGCCACCGACCCAGCAACAGCCCCGAAAGCATCCATGCCTTCCAAGCTCCAAGCAGCGTTGCCTTCCATATCCAAAGCATCCCAGCAGGGTCAGACATCGTGGACCAAGCACCGCGCCTATGTGGATATCTCGGAACATGGGGCCTTCAGCCGTCCGATAGGTCCCGGGCGTCTTCCGCTCAGGCCGGCAGCAGCATGGCGGCGACCGCGCCGGCCAGCATAAACGGACCAAAGGGGATGGAGGATTTCAAGGTGCCGCGGCGGGCTGCCAGGAGGGCGATGGACCACAGGCCACCCAGCAGGAACGCCGCGAAGGTCCCCGCAAAGACGTGCGCCCAGCCGAGGTAGCCAAGGTACATCCCGAGAACCCCGGCGAGCTTCACGTCGCCAAAACCCATCCCCGGCGGGTAGACCAACCGCAGGAGGAAATAGAAGGCCCACAAGACGGCTCCACCGGCAAGAATGCGAAGTGCCGGGATGCCCAGGAGTTCGGCAGCGCCGTCAGGTGTCCCCTGGAGTGCGGCCGGGCCGGACATCACGTGCACCACGGCCGCCGCCAGAAGCAGGACGCCGGCCACGGCGTAGGACGGGAACACAATCCGGTTGGGGAGCAAATGATGGCGCACGTCAATCACTGTCAGACGGACCGCCATCACGGCAAAATAGGCGCAAGCGGCCAATACCAGCCAGAACGCCATCGGGGTGGCATCCCACAGTCCATCGAGTCGTCTGATCACCCTTCGGATGCTACTGGATTCGCGCCCCGCACCGCATGGCCCGCGCGTAAACTGTGGATATGTCGACATGGGACACCAGGCACCGGCCGGATCCGGAGGGCAGCGCCCCCGTTGCGGACCTGACCACCATGTTCCGGAACCTCTGCCGGTCCTCGCCCTGGAAATGGCAGTCGCTGCGCTTTGAATACTGGGATGAACCGTTTGCCGATGCCCCCGACCCGGCTGCTCCCCTGGTCCGAGCCTGGCTGCGCCGCCCCGGTGCGCTCCGCCTCGAAACCGCTGACCGGCTTGTCCTCCACAGCACCACCGGAATCAATGATTCCAAGGACGGGTTGTACGTCAGCGCCACCCGGAAGTCCTGGCTGTTGCCGCCCCACCTCGTGGCACCCGTTTACGACGACGGCGGCCTGGTCAGGCGCCGTCCGGAGGCCGCATACGGCGAACCAGGGTTCGGGAACGGCCGCTTCTCGGCTGCCCTCGATCCCGTGGAACTCGCCGGGAGCGCCCCTGTCCCGATCGAGTTTCCCGGCACCAACGCTGTGGCGGTCGCTGGCGTGCACCGCGTGGATCACAATGGCCGGCCGGCCTTGGAGGCAACCGTGACGCCGACTGCGTCCTACCATCCAGCGGATCCGGCCGCACCGCTCTGCCTGCCCGGCGGCAACCGTGTGCGGGTCGACCTGGAAACCGGGGTCTGCGTGGCCAGCCAATCGCTGGAAACGGCAAGCATGGACTATGGGCACTGGATCCGTATTCTGGGTGTGGACGAATACATGCTGGACGACCTCTTCCTGGCGGAATCCATGAACCTCACCGATGTCCGCCGGCACATCAGTTGGGACGTCCGCGCCTGACCAAGCGTCCCTTGTTCGCAGCCCATCACAGAGAATCGGCAGGCTACCGCGGCGTGCCCTGGGCTAGGCTTCCCTGATGACCGAGCTGACTTCCATCTGGCCCCTCTTCGGCCTCAGGCTGACCACACCGCGCCTGATACTCCGCCCCATCGCCGACGCCGATATTCCCGCCGCAGTAGCAGCGGCCGCGAGCGGAGTCCACGAACCAGGCCGCAACCCCTTCAGCTTGCCGTGGACAGAACTGCCGGCGGAATCTTTGGGGCAGAACATGGCGCAGTGGTACTGGCGCTGCCGCAGTCAGGCCACCCCCGGGGACTGGACCCTTCTCCTGGGCATCTGGCACCAGGATGAATTCATCGGCTGCCAGGACATTGGCGCCAAGGACTTCGCCATCCTCAAGACGGTGAGTACCGGCTCATGGCTCAAGCAGTCCGTCCAGGGCCAGGGGCTCGGCACGGAGATGCGCGCCGCCGTCGCGCTTTACGCGTTTGACTGGCTTGGCGCCGGAGCGGCCGAATCGGAGGCCGCCGCCTGGAACGCCGCCTCCCTGGGCGTGTCCCGCTCCCTCGGGTACGAACTCAACGGCACCACGCGGATGAATTGGGGCGGTAAGGCCGAGGAAGTCCAAAAAGTCCGTCTCACCCCCGCAACCTTCAAACGCCCCGACTGGACCCTCAAAGTAGAAGGCCACGAAGCAGCAGCGAAGTTCCTCGGGATGTGAGAGAGCGTCCGCCGGAAACCCGTTAAAAGTGAGAGAGCGTCGGTGACGGACTCAAGAGAACGCCGGGTCAGCCTTTCCGGCAGCGTGCGTCAGAGACGACGAAGGAGCCAGCACGCAGAGGAAGGGTGACCCGGCGTTCGGACAATACCGGGATGACGGGAGCCTAGATTTCGGCGCCTTCGAGCAACTCGGTCACCAACGCTGCGATCGGGGACCTTTCGGAGCGGGTGAGGGTGATGTGGCCGAAGAGCGGGTGTCCTTTCAGGGTTTCGACGACGGCGGCGATACCGTCGTGGCGGCCGACACGCAGGTTGTCGCGCTGGGCGACGTCGTGGGTGAGGACGATCTTGGAGTTCTGGCCGATGCGGCTCATCACGGTGAGGAGGACGTTCTTCTCGAGCGACTGGGCCTCGTCCACGATCACGAAGGCGTCGTGCAGGGACCTGCCGCGGATGTGGGTCAACGGCATGACCTCGAGCATGCCGCGGTCCATGACTTCCTCCACGACTTCCTGGCTGACCAGGGCGCCCAGCGTGTCAAAGACGGCCTGGGCCCAGGGGTTCATCTTTTCCGACTCTGAGCCGGGCAGGTAGCCAAGTTCCTGGCCACCCACGGCGTAGAGGGGCCGGAAAACGATCACCTTGCGGTGCTCGCGGCGTTCCAGCACAGCTTCCAGGCCGGCGCACAGGGCCAGTGCGGATTTTCCGGTGCCGGCCCGTCCGCCGATGGAAACAATGCCGACGGCGGGGTCCATCAGCATGTCGAGGGCCAGCCGCTGCTCGGCCGAGCGGCCGTGGAGCCCGAACACTTCCCTGTCCCCCCTGACCAGCCGCACCTGTTTGTCAGCGCCTACGCGGCCCAATGCCGAGCCGCGGTTGGAGAGGATCACCAGCCCGGTGTTGACCGGCATTTCCGCTGCCGCAGGGATGAAGACGGGCTCGTGCCCGTACAGGGTGGTGATTTCGTCCTCACTGGCTTCGACCTCCGCGATCCCCGTCCAGCCAGAGTCCTGCACCAGTTCGTTGCGGTATTCGTCGGCCGTCAGTCCCATGGCCGAGGCCTTGACCCGCATGGGGAGATCCTTCGAAACGACGGTGACATTCCTGCCCTCATTGGCCAGGTTTTTGGCGACGGCCAGAATGCGGCTGTCGTTGTCGCCGCTGCGGAAACCCAGGGGAAGCACGTCCGCGGAAATGTGGTTCAGCTCCACCAGCAAGGTGCCACCCTCGTTTCCGATGGGGATGGGCCGGCTCAAGCCGCCGTGTTTCACGCGGAGGTCATCGAGCAGCCGGAGCGCCTTGCGGGCAAAGTAACCCAGTTCAGGGTCGTGCCGCTTGCCCTCAAGTTCAGAGATGACAACGATGGGCACAATGACTTCGTGCTCCGCGAAGCGCAGCAGCGCCCGTGGATCCGAGAGCAGGACGGAGGTGTCAATGACAAAGCTGCTGATGGTGGCGTCCCTTCCGGAGACAGCAAAACCGGCCGCAGATTTTTCGTCTGCTGCACCGGTTGTTGAGGTGGCTCGCGTGGCGCGAGAGGTAGCTTTCTGTCCCTGATCGAAAACGACGTCGGGCAGTTGTTCAGAAATAGCCACATCGACTCCAGCCCCGGGCGTGCCCGGAATTGTTATTGGTGAGGCGGCTCGGCCTTGAGGCCGGGTCCGGCCTCCCATACAACCGGTGCGAAATTCCGCTCCATGTACTGGCCTCCCCGATCAGCCGGCGGTGTTGCCTGCTGATGGTTACAACGTAAATCCATGGCCAGTAATTTCCTGCGTCATCCGTCGGCGATTCCTGTTGCCGGCTGGTTAATTCCGGATGAACGGGCGGGCGGTTCAAGCGCCGAAGCGGCGCTGCCTGCCGGCGTAGTCCCGCAGGGCGCGCAGGAAGTCGACCTTGCGGAAAGCAGGCCACAAGGCTTCGCAGAAGTAGAACTCGCTGTACGCGCTTTGCCACATCAGGAACCCGGACAGCCGCTGCTCTCCGGAGGTCCGGATCACCAGGTCCGGGTCCGGCTGGCCCCGCGTGTACAGGAAGCGGGAAATATCGTCGACGGACAGAGTGTCGGCGAGCTCCGAAATGTCGGACCCCTTGGCGACGGCGTCGTGAAGCAGTTCCCGCACGGCGTCGACGATCTCGCGGCGGCCGCCGTAGCCCACGGCAACGTTGACGTGGATTTTTTCGCGGACCGGCGTGCGGGCCGTGAGTTTGTTGAGCCGCTCCGCCAGGTAGTCGGGCAGGAGCTCGGGGGCGCCCATGGCGTTGACCGAGATGTTGGCGTCATCGTCGAGACGGTCCAGGGTGTTGGCGATGATCCCCATCAGGAGGTCCAGCTCTTCGCTGGACCGGCTCATGTTGTCCGTGGACAGCATGTACAGCGTGACCACCTTGACCCCAAGTTCCTGGCACCAGCCAAGGAATTCATGGATCTTATCCGCGCCGGCCTGGTGGCCCTGGCTGGTGGGTGCATTGAACTGTTTGGCCCAGCGCCGGTTGCCGTCCACCATCACGCCGATGTGCTTGGGAATGCGGCCGCCGGAAAGCCCGCTGAGCAGGCGCCTCTCATAGAAGCCATAAAGGAACCCGGGCATTTCCACGAGGAGACTCACCTGACTTCCGAAGCTGTTCGACGGCATTGCACATCCTAGGCTACCGTCCGGGACCGGGACCGGTGTGCCGTGGGCTCCCCGGACGGCCCGTCATTATTTGTTACCCATGAGTAACTTATTCGGGGGAACAGGATATTCTGGAGCCATGAACAGCCAGACTCCTGACGGCCCGCGCCCGCCTTCAGCGGACCAAGGCACGGGCCCCATGGACGACGCCGCCGTCCGGCTGGCCGAACTCCTGATGATCAAGCCCAAGTGGCGCGGCTGGATCCATACCGTCACGGCGCCGTTGGCCCTTGCAGCGGGCATCGTCCTGGTGGTCATTGCACCCACCACGGACCGTAAGATCACCTCAGCCATTTACGCCGCCACGGGCGTCCTGCTGTTCGGCATCAGCGCCATTTACCACAGGGGCAACTGGTCGCCCAGGGTAAAGATTGTCCTCAAGCGCCTGGACCACACCAACATCATGCTGGTCATCGCCGGGAGCTATACGCCCCTGGCCTGGTCGCTGCTGGAGGAGCCCAAGGCCGTCCTGCTGCTCTGGGTCATCTGGTCCGGGGCGATCCTGGGTGTCCTGTTCCGGTTGCTGTGGACGCATGCCCCGCGCTGGCTGTACGTGCCGATCTACATCGCCCTGGGCTGCGGGTCCCTGTTCTACTTGCCCGAGTTCTTCGCGGCCAGCGTGCCCGCCGCAATCCTGATCTGCGTGGGCGGGGTTCTATACATCACCGGCGCCGTGTTCTACGCACTCAAGAAACCCAACTTCAGTTACGAGCACTTCGGTTTCCACGAACTGTTCCACGCCCTGACCGTCCTGGCTTTCGCGGCACACTTTACAGCGATCACCATCGCCGTCCTCAGCTGAGCGGGCGGTCAGCCCGGCCCTGCGCGATGCCATCCGGTCGGCCTACGGGCTGTCCCCCGTGAGGCGCGTCCGACGGCGGAACTTCCGGGCCGCCGTCGTCCTCCACCGCTGCCCCTCGTCAGCGTTCTGCGCGGCCCGCATCGCCGTTCGGTTCGGGAGCGGCCGGACCGGTCTGGACCGCGGGGCCCGCCTGGTCGTAGCTCCCGGATTCGCCGGCAGCACGGAAGCCGTCATTGCCGTCGGCGGCTTCAATATCCGCGGCTTCAGCCGCCGCCTGGCGCTCCTCCTCCACCTGGGCCCGGTACCGGACGCGGCGGATACGGCGGACCATATCCACAATCAACAGCGTGGTCGCCAGCACAAAAAAGGCTGTCATGATGAAGCCCCACAGGCCCGGGGTGACCTGGTCCTCGGAGATGCCCTCACGCAGGCCGGGCGTTGGCAGCGGCGATGGGGTGGTGGTCAGGGCGAGGAGCAAGTGATGCACTGTTCAAACCTTCTGTGGAAACTGATGGGCAGGCGGCCGGCCATTCCGGACACCGGTCCGCCGGACCCGGACCAGCCCACTGCTTTTCTACGCGGCATAGAAATAAGCTGCCGCCTCTATCTTAGCCCGGCGAAAAGGTCCTTTTCGGGCAATTCCGCAGGGACCCTGGACTCGATCAGCGAGTAGTCCTCCCACGGCCACACACGGCGCTGCATCTCGGGTGACACAGCGAAGAAGAACCCCAACGGGTCCACCTGCGTGCGGTGCGCGCGGAGGGCGTCGTCGCGGGCCTCAAAATAGTCCCCGCAGTCGATCTGCGTGGTGGTGGCATGGGCGCCCGGTGGCGGGGTATGTCCCTCCGCGTCCCTTTCCAGCCACGCAGCAAGCCGCTCGGCGTAGGGAGACTGCAGGCCTGCTTCTTCCAGGGCAAAATGCAGTGCGCGGAACCGGTCCGGGCTGAAGGCCCTGTCGTAATAGAGCTTGCTGGGGCTCCAGGCTGCCCCCGCGTCCGGATACCTGTCGGGGTCACCGGCAGCGGCAAAAGCCTCCACGGCCACCCGGTGCGCCATGATGTGGTCAGGGTGCGGGTACCCACCGTTTTCGTCGTAGCTGATGATCACCTGCGGCTTGAAGTCCCGGACCAGCCGCACCAGGGGGGCCGCGGCGCGCTCCAGCGGCTGGACGGCGAAGGATCCGGCCGGCAGCGGTGGCAGCGGGTCACCCTCCGGCAACCCGGAATCGGTGAAACCCAGCCAGCGCTGCTGGATGCCCAGAATCCTGGCCGCCTGGTCCATCTCCAGCCGGCGGGCACCTGCCATATCCCTTTTGGGATGCGGCTCACCTTCCACCGCCGGGTTCTGGATGTCGCCGCGGGATCCGTCCGTGCATGTCGCCACCATGACTTCGACGCCGGCGGCGGCGTACATGGCCATGGTTGCCGCGCCCTTGCTGGACTCGTCGTCCGGGTGCGCATGAACGGCAAGCAGCCTTAGCGAAGCCGGGGTTTGGGTGGACGCTGTCATCGAAGGACGGCTCCTTATTCTTCTGCGGCAGGTGTGGCACCCGCTGGGCTGAAAGGACTGTTTGACTGGACGGACGGCCACGCTGCACCGGAGTGGGGCGGCGATCCGGTCCGGACGGCCACGGACCGGAACCGAACTAAACTGGACTGGTGACTACCCAGGATCAGCCCGCCGTGTCCCCGCCTGCAGACACTAGCCTAGCCAATCGTTATGGCAGTAAAAAGCAGCGTCTCCCCCGCTCGGTCAAACGCGGCATCGCCGTCGCCGGCCTCGCAACCGGAATCGGCTTCCTGGCCTGGGTCTCCACGTCCTCAGCCGGCTCCGGCGTGACGTTCAAAGACGTCGGCTTCAGCACCGTCGACGCCACGGCGGCCGAGGTAGATTTCCAGGTCACCAGGGAACCCGGAACGGCCGTCAAGTGCGCCGTTAAGGCCCTCGACTCCAAGTTCGCCGTGGTGGGCTGGAAAGTGGTGGACATCCCGCTGGGAGAAGCTGACGGAACGGCCGACGGCGGGAGGACAGTTTCGCAGCGCGTGGCACTGAGAACGGAGTCCCTGTCCGTTTCCGGGGTGGTGGATGCGTGCTGGATTCCAGGCGCCGGGAAGTAACACCCTGTGACCTGCGCCCCATCCCGGTTGGGTATGTCCAGAGTATTGACTACAATGGATCAATACCTTTACCCCGCTGAGCTGGTTACTGAGTTCCACAAGTGGCCACCGTTGCGGGGTCTTTTGCATGTATGACCATTAGGAGAAGTCCGTGTCTACCACCAACAGCGCGCCTGCAGCCT
>DASSIA010000107.1:0-5813 GCA_035692345.1 Arthrobacter sp.
CATGTTCCAGTTCTCCGAAGCTGATCTCAAACAAAAGATCGGCAACCTCTCCGGCGGCCAGCGTGCCCGGGTGGCCATGGCCCAATGCCTGCTCTCCGGTGCGTCGGTCCTGCTGCTGGATGAGCCCACCAACCACCTGGACCTCTCGAGCACCCAGGTCATGGAGCGCGCCCTGCTGCATTTTCCGGGAGCGGTGGTGGTGGTCAGCCACGACCGTTTCTTTACGGACAAGATCGCCAACCGCCGTCTGGTGTTCAGCGCCGCGGACTCCGGCCAGGGGAACGTGGACCTGCACGTCGCGTGAAGCATTGCGTCATCCGGGGTCCGGAACGGCTCCAGCCCTACAGCCAGCCTTTCCTTTTGAAAATGCCGTACATGAGGGTTGCGGTGCCGGCCATCAGCGCGATGGCCATCGGGTAGCCCAGGGCCCAGTGGAGTTCGGGCATGTGGTCAAAGTTCATTCCGTACACCCCTGCGACGAATGACGGCGCAAAGAAGATCGCCGCCCAGGAGGAGATCTTCTTGACCTGTTCGTTCTGTTCGGCACTGGCCTCGTTCTGCCGGTTGGCTGTCAGCGTCCCGTCCAGGGTGAGGGCGTTCTGCAGCAGGTCACGGAATGAATCCGCGCGGGAGATGACCCGCTCCGCATGGTCCTCGACGTCCCGCAGGCTGTGCTGCAGTTCGGAATCCACGCCGTACTTTTCAAAGCCTCTCCTGAGCTGCTGCACCATCTCCGGCAAGGGGTGGATGGCGCGCTGGAACTGGATGACTTCGCGGGCCAGTTCATAGATGCGGCGGGAGACAGTGTTGTCCCCGCTGAAAAGCTGATCCTCGATCTCGTCAATGTCGTTTTCCAGCCCGGCCACCACCGGTGCGTAATCGTCCACCACCAGGTCCAGCAGTGCGTAGAGGACGGCTTCCGGGCCGTGCCGGAGCAGGTCGGGGCGGCCCTCCAGGCGGCGCCTGACCCGGGCAACACCGGCCATTTCTGCGTGGCGGACGGTGACAACAAAGTTCCGGCCGGTGAAGATGTGCAGCTCGCCGAACTCCACAGTCTCGGTGGCATCCAGGTAGCGCGCCGGGCGCAGCACGGTGAAGAGGTTGTCCTCGTAACGTTCAAGCTTGGGCCGCTGGTGCGCCGAGATGGCGTCCTCCACCGCCAGGGCATGCAGCCCGAACTCGTTGGCTACGGCCGCCATTTCGGCGGCGGTGGGCCGGTACAGCCCGATCCAGGCCATGCCTCCGTGCCCGGAGAGGGTTTCGAAGGTCTGTTCCAGGCTCTCCGGCTCCGCACTGCGGAGACCGTCCACGTAGACGGCATTGTCGATGATGGTCACGTCAGGACAATGCCCCGATGATTGCTCCGGCAACCGTCATGGCGAGCAGATCGTGTCCGGAATCGATCAGGGTGATAACCGCCGGGCGGCCTGCGAACCCGTTGTGGATGACGTGTCCGCCGGCGCGGAATACCAGCCCGAGTACCAGGGCGAACCAGCCGCCCGCCACAGCGTTGTCCAGGCCCAGTGCGCTGATCAGGACAGCCAGCAGGATGGCAGTCAGGGCGGCCGCAACCATCATGGGAATCCAGATCCCCGCGCCGCCGCTGACGTTTTTCAGGTCCTCTTCAGTCTTTCCGATGGCGGCCATCCACCGCTTGCCCAGTACCGCGGGCATGTACCAGACAAAACCGATGGCCATGCTGGAGATGAAGGCCAGCAGCACGGCCAGCCAGTTGATCTGTGAAATATGTGAAAGCCAGTCCATGCTCGAATCCTAGCTGCCCTCCGGCGGCCGGCTGCGGCGCCCGGAGAATTACCTGGACCGTGTTGGCGTGCCGGGCACCGCCTGTGCGAGGCGGCTGATCAGTGGCTCGGTCCGGTACGGAATATGGGTGTGCAGCGCCAGGACAGTTTCGGTCCGGATGACACCCTTGATCCGGAGGATCTGGCGGAGCGCGGACTGAAGGTTGTGCGTATCGGTTGCCACCACGCGGCACCAGACATCGCCCCGGCCCGAGATCTCATGGACCTCCAGGACCTGGGGCAGCAGCCGCAGGGCGCCCACCACTCCGTCCAGTTCCCGGTGTGTCACCTCGATCGTGACGAAAGCGACGACGTCGTACCCCACCGCCGCGAGGTCGATCTCGCGTCCGCCGTCGTGCAGCACCCCGGCGCGGAGCAGGCGCCGGACGCGTGACTGCGCTGTGTTGCGCGCAATCCCCAGCAACTCGGCCAGTTCGCCGATCTGGATGCGGGGATCGCGGATAAGTTCCAGCAGGATCTTCAGGTCAGTTGGATCGAGGGTAGCCAAACTGTCACTTTCAGTTATTGGAGACGCAAGGAATTGCGTACTTTGCTCAATTATTCCACCCGCTAGGACCCAATCGAGCAAAAGTGAAGCATTCTGTAGATATCAATTTCCATTCCGGGGCGGCTTCCCACAAGGACCTCCCGTCCCGGTCGACGCCGAGGCAGCGCCAATGACAGTCTTCAGTGAGCTCCGCATGCGTCCGGCCGCCGCCGGGCGTCACGGCTGGGACGCATCCACCACCGCACGGCTGGTGATGGCCGGTGCCGTCATCTTCACCCTGCTGGTCGGCGCGAATCTGGCCACACCCCTGTATCCGCTGCTCCAGGCAAACCTCGGCCTTTCGGCACTCGGCGTCACGGCGGCCTTTGCCAGCTATGTCCTGGCCCTGGTGGCAACGCTCATGCTGGCCGGCCACTGGTCGGACCACATCGGCCGGCGGGCAGCGCTCATCCTGGCCGTCCTCGCGGGACTGGCAGGGAGCTGGGTGTTCTCGCAGGCTGAAAACCTGGTGGCACTTTCTGCCGGCCGGGCCCTGCAGGGTGTGGCCGTTGCCCTCGCCACGGGGGCCAGCGCCGCAGCACTCCGGGAACTGCTCCCGTCCCGGCCGGAGTGGGCCACCCGGTTCACCCTGCTGGCGACGGCGGGAGGCGTGGCCGCCGGTCCGGTCATCGGCGGCCTGCTGTCGCTGCTGCCGGGGCCCACCACCGCCCCGTACTACGTTCACGCGCTGGTCCTTGCGGGACTGCTGGTGCCGCTGTACCTGCTGCAGGCCCGGCCGGCCATCAAGCCTCCGGCCGGCCGGCGGCCCGCCCTGGCCCTGGCGCCCCGCCGGCCGGCTGTGTCCACAGAGGCGCGGGGCGCGTTCTGGCTTGCCGCCGCCGTCGGATTCCTCAGCTTTTCCGTTTTTGGATTCTGCCTGTCGCTGGCACCGGCCTACTTCGCCCCGATCATTCACACCGATTCACGCCCGTTGATCGGCGCCCTGGCAGGGATGACGCTCGCCGCTTCAGCCTTGAGCCAGGTGCTCCCCGTGCGGGGCCGTTTTGTAGTGCCTGCCGGGTTGGCGGTCCTGGGAGCCGCCGTGCTGCTTCTGGCTGCGGCGGCCGCCTGGAGCAGTCCGCTGCTGCTTGCCGCTGCCAGCGCCTGCGCGGGGCTGGGGCAGGGGGTCGCCTTCCGCACGGTCTTCAATGATGTGGCCGCCAAAGTGGAACCGTCACAGCACGCCCAGGTCATCAGCACCGTTTACGTCATCACGTACCTGGGCAGCGCCGTGCCGGTCATCGGGCTGGGCTGGGCCACTGCGGTGGTTGGGCTGCCGACGGCGGTTGCCGGCTTTGTGATGCTGTGCAGCGCCGCCGCGCTGGGGCTGTCCGCGATCACGCTGCGGACAGCGCTGCGCCGGGCGGCCTAGACCGGCAGCGGACCGTGGTTCCCCTGGATGTGCTCAAAGACGAGGGTGGTCTCGGTGTGGCCCACCACGGGATCGGTGGCGAGGTTGTCCAGGACCCAGTCCCGCAGGTCCTCCGTGGTGGCGACGGCGATGTGCAGCAGGTAGTCCACGGAGCCTGACGTGTGAAACGTGGAGAGGACCGCAGGCAGGTGGGGCACCCGGGCGGTAAAGCGGTCGATCTGGTCCCTGTCGTGGGCCCGCAGCCGGACAGCTACGAGGGCCTGGACGGACCTGCCGATGGCCGAGAGGCTGAGCTTCGCCTCAAAGCCCTGGACAATACCGCGCTCGGACAGCGCACGGGTCCGCATGAGGGCGGTGGACGGCGCAATCCCCACCAATTCGGCCAGTTGCTTGTTGGAGATCCGGGCGTCGTCCACCAGGGCGGCGAGAAGCCGCTCGTCAATGGCATCCAGCGGTTCGAAGTGGCTGCCCGGCCGGATGCTTTTGGGGTTGCTGCTCATGGAATCTCCTCAAATGTACTGAGTTCATCCTAGACGCCGGTTTCGGTCCGATCACCCCTGATAGCCCCGTTCCGCCGAAGAATCACCAGAAGGACCAGCCATGTGAAGCCTGAAAATTCTACGGCTACGTGGCTTGCGCCTGCCCGCGGGTGCCGGGCCGTGCGGATTCGTCGGTTCCCCGGGGATGTACGACGGCGACTGTCACCGCCGTGATGCACGCGAGGACCATGATGGCCAGGGCAAGCGCGGCCCAGCCCAGGGACTGGAACAGAAGTCCGCCGGCCCAGCCTATGACGCTCGAACCCAGGTAGTAGGCAAGGTTGTACAGGGACGATGCCTGGGCCCGGCCGGTGGTGGCAATACTTCCCGTCCAGCCCGCGCCGATGCTATGGGCCGCGAAGAAACCGCCGGTGAAGATCAGCAGGCCGGCCAGGATCAGGGCAAGCACCTGCGTAAGCGTCAGTGCCAGCCCGGCAATCATCAGGACGATACCCGCCAGCAGGACACTCCTGCGGCCAAAACGGGCGGTGAGCCCGCCGGCCCACCGGGACGAGACGGTTCCCGAAAGGTATGCCAGGAAGATCAGGCTGATGAGGGTGGCAGGCAGCGCGAAAGGCTCAGCGGACAGGCGGAAGCCAAGGTAGTTGTAGACAGCGACAAACCCGCCCATCATCAGGAACGCCTGGACGTACAGCGCCAGGAGCCGGGGATTGCGAACGTGCCCGCCGAGCGTCGCCAGGGCCCCGCGCAGCCCGGCTGCCTTGGCAACGGTGAACCCTTTCGCCGCCGGTACCAGGACCAGGAAGAGAACCGCTGCCACCGTTGCCAGCACTGAAACGGCAAGGGCGGCTGTCCGCCAGCCCCATAATTCGCCTGCCGGACCTGCCACCAGCCGGCCTGCCAGGCCGCCCAGCGTGGTGCCCGCAACGTAACTGCCCGCGGCCATCGCCGCATGGGCCCTGTTCACTTCCTCGTTCAGGTAGGCGATGGCGATGGCCGGGATCCCGCCCAGTGCCATGCCTTCCAGCAGGCGCAGTGCAAGCAGCGCGCCGAAGGAGGGGGCGAGCGGCACAAGCAGGCCCAGGACGGTGGCGGCGGAGATGCCCCAGGCCATGGCCTTGACCCGGCCGATCCTGTCCGCCAGGAAGGACCACGGAATGACGGTGATGGCAAGGCCCACGGTGGCCAGTGAAATGGTCAACGCCGCCTCGGCCGCGGTGACCTGCAGGTCCGCGGCCAGCAGCGGCAACACCGCCTGGGTGGAGTAGAGCTGGGCGAACGTTGCCACGCCGGCGAAGGCCAGGCCCATCAGGATCTTGTTGTAGGCAGCGGAGCCTTTGCGGTGGCCCGCCCAGTCACTCTGCACTGGGGCGGAGGCTGCTGGGGCTGGGGCATTCTGTGGCATAGCTCAAGCGTAGGCTTTCAGAATGCATGCTTCCAATGCATCTTTTAGGTACGATTGATATCCAAAATGGAACGTTTCGAGGGGTTATGAACGCAGACCACAAACAGCTGGTCAAGCTCCTGCCACTGCTCCCCGTCCTGGCTGAGCTGGGCCGGACGCAGCACGTCACGGAAACGGCCGAACTTCT
>DASSIA010000108.1:0-2470 GCA_035692345.1 Arthrobacter sp.
CGCCGGAGCAGCCGGGGCGTGGAGGTGGATGACCAATACCGGGTGGGCGAGGACGTGGCCGTACCGCGCTCACGCCTGGTGGATTACGTTTCCGCGTTGGAAGACCTGGCGGCAGAACACAGCGTAAACCTGAAAGTGGTGGCGCACGCCGGGGACGGCAACCTGCACCCCACGTTCTGGATTGACCGGGACAACAGTGCGGTGGATGCGGACGCCATGGACCGGCTGAACCTTGCCCTGGATGCCTCGATCGATGCAGCCCTGGAGATGGGTGGCACCATCACCGGGGAACACGGGATCGGGCAGTACAAACTGCGCTGGCTGGGCCTGGAGCAGCCGGAACCCGTCAGGGAACTCCAGCGCAGGATCAAGGAACTCTTTGACCCGGCCGGGATCCTGAACCCGGGAAAGGCCATCTAGCCGGCGGGTGTTTTAACACACCTGTGCTGCCGCCGTGGGCTGTTCTGTCAGTCGGGCTGTCGTGTCAGTCGTCGACGTCCGGGTATTCTTCGTCGGATTCGTCGGCGCCATAGCGGGACTCCTCGGTTTCAGCTTCGAGGATCTTGAGCAGCTCGGTGTCCGGGTTCAGCATGATGGCGGCCTCATCCCGGCGGTGGCGCAGGACGGAATCGATGTAGGACTGCACAGCCTCCGCGAGCGGAATGTGGCGCGCCTGCTCCTCGGACATGTACCAGCGGTGTTCCAGGACTTCGTGGACGGCCTCGGCCGGCTCGAGCTTGCGGGACAGGTCGCGGGGGATGGAGCGCACAATGGGTTCGAAAACCTGGCTTACCCACAGGTGTGCGCTGTATTCCTCATCCATCCCGGGGTTGTTGTCTGCCCGGAAGGAATCCATGTCGTTGAGCAGTCGCCGGGCCTGGTTCTCCTGCGCGTCCAGTCCGGTCAGGCGCAGCAGCCGGCGCTGGTGGTGGCCGGCGTCCACCACCTTGGGCTGGAGCTGGATGGTGGTGCCGTTCTGGGTGGTCTTGATGGCGTACTCCTCGACGTCGAATCCCAGTTCGTTGAGCCGCCGGATGCGGGCACCCACACGCCACCGCTCGCCGAGTTCGAACGATTCCTTCTCCGTCAGCTCCGCCCACAGCCGCCGGTAGCTTTCCATGATGAGTTCGCTGGTGGCCACGGGGTCCACCTTTTCCTCGATCAGGCCGCCGTCGAGGAGGTCCATCAGCTCCCCGGCGATATTGACGCGGGCAATTTCGAGATCGTACTCACGCTGGCCGGTGGAAAGATCGGGGTACAGCTCGCCGGTTTCGGCGTCCACCAGGTAGGCCGCGAACGCGCCCGCGTCACGGCGGAACAGGGTGTTGGACAGCGAGACATCGCCCCAGTAGAAGCCAATGAGGTGCAGCCGGACCATCAGCAGGGCCTGGGCGTCGATGAGCCTGGTCAGGGTGTCCTTGCGGAGCATCTGGGAGAACAGGGCGCGGTAGGGCATGGAGAACTTCAGGTGGCGCGTGACGAGGACAGGGTTCAGCGGCCGTCCGTCCGGGGTGGTGCGGCCGGTGATAACGGCCACCGGGGAAACGCAGGGGACATCCAGGCGGGCCAGCTTGCGGAGCATGTGGTACTCGTGGCGGGCCACATGCTCGGATGTTTCCTTAATGGCGATGACGGAGCCGCCGAGGTGGGCGAACCGCACGATGTGACGCGAGATGCCGCGGGGAAGGGCCGCCAGGTTTTCTGCCGGCCAGTCCTCCAGGGCAATGTGCCAGGGAAGGTCCAGAAGCTCCGGATCCGCCGCTGCAGCGGTGATGTTCAGCGAGCTGGAGACGGCCAGGTGCTTGTCATCCTTGGCGCTGGCGGCCTCGAACCGCGGCAGTTTGCCGACCTGCGCGTAGTCCGTGGGCTCGTCGTGCCACTGTGCGCTGTTTTCATCGGTCATGGGTCAATTCTTTCGTACAGAGGGGCGGCTCGCCTAAACATCCGGCTTAAACGCCGACGGCGGCCCGTCCAGTCAGGAGGGCCGCCGTCGGTTAGTGGGGACTAGTCGCCCAGGCGCAGGCCGGTCTTGGTGTCGAACAGGTGCACATGGCCCGACTGCGGACGGACGTAGATGGTCTCGCCCTTCATCGGGGGGCGGCGGCCGTCGACGCGTGCCACGATGTCGTGGTCCTTGCCGTCCAGTGTGGTGTGGCCATACACGTATGCGTCGGCACCGAGCTCCTCAACAACGTCCACCTCGACCTGCAGGCCCTCACCCTGCGGTGCGGCCTCAAGGTCTTCAGGGCGGCTGCCCAAGGTGACGGTGCTGCCGTGGGCTCCTTCGAGGATGTCGCGCGGCACCGGGTAGACCGTTCCGCCGAACTGTACGCCGCCGTCGACCACGGGAAGTTCGAGCAGGTTCATGGCGGGGGAGCCGATGAAGCCGGCAACAAAGACGTTCTTGGGCTTGTCGTAGAGGTTGCGCGGGGTGTCAACCTGCATCAGCAGGCCGTCCTTCAGCACAGCC
>DASSIA010000109.1:0-7646 GCA_035692345.1 Arthrobacter sp.
GATATCTCCTGCAATCTGGTTCAGGCCTGAAGGCCAGCGAGGGAGTCCTTGGCAGCGGCGGCGACAGCCTCCGCGGTGATGCCGAACTCCTGGAAAAGACGCTTGTAGTCGGCGGAAGCGCCATAGTGTTCGAGCGATATGGAACGTCCGGCGTCACCGACGAATTCCCGCCAGCCCAGGGCCAGCCCGGCCTCAACCGAGACGCGGGCCTTGACGGCCGCGGGGAGCACGGACTCGCGGTATGCGGCGTCCTGCTTGTTGAACCACTCGACACACGGCATGGAGATGACGCGGGCGGCGATGCCTTCGGCTTGGAGGGCTTCGCGGGCCTGGACAGCCAGCTGGACCTCGGAACCGGTGCCGATCAGGATCACGTCGGCCGGCACGGTGGCGCCGTCCCTGGAAGCCTCAGCCAGGACGTAGCCACCCTTGGCGACGCCGGATACTGAACCGAACGTGTCGCCGTCGGCCGCGCCTTCGCCCCGGGCGTAGGTGGGGATGTTCTGGCGGGTCAGGACGATGCCCGCCGGGTTTTCGTGGTTCTCCAGCATGGTCTTCCACGCAACGGCGACCTCATTCGCGTCACCGGGGCGGACAACGTCCAGGCCCACAATGGCGCGCAGGGAAGCGAGCTGTTCCACCGGCTGGTGGGTGGGGCCGTCCTCGCCCAGGCCGATGGAGTCGTGCGTCCAGACGTACAGCGAAGGGACACCCATCAGGGCGCCGAGCCGGATGGCCGGGCGCTGGTAATCGGAGAAGATCAGGAACGTGCCGGAGAACGCGCGGGTCCGGCCGTGCAGCGAAATGCCGTTCACGATCGACGCCGCGGCGTGCTCACGGATACCGAAGTGCAGGACCCGGCCGTACGGGTTCCCGGACCAGGCATCCGTCTGCTTGGACGCGGGCACGAACGACGGCGAGCCTTCGATGGTGGTGTTGTTGGACTCGGCGAGGTCAGCCGAACCGCCCCACAATTCCGGCATGACCGGTCCGAGTGCGTTCAGCACCTTGCCGGACGCCGCGCGGGTGGAGACGTCCTTTCCGGCCGGGAAAACCGGAAGTGCGGCTTCGAGGCCCTCGGGCAGTTCGTGGGCTTCGATGCGCTGCAGCAGGGCCGCGCCCTCGGGGTTGGCGGCCTGCCAGGCGTTGAAGGACTCTTCCCATTCCTTCTTGGCTGCGGCGCCGCGGTCCACGACCGAGCGGGCGTGGGCCAGGACTTCCTGGTCAACATCGAAGGACTTGGCAGGATCGAAGCCCAGGACCTTCTTGAGGCCTGCGACTTCCTCGGTTCCCAGTGCGGAACCGTGGATCTTGCCCGTGTTCTGCTTCTTGGGCGCCGGGTAGCCAATGATGGTGCGCAGGGAAATGATGGAGGGTTTGGAGGTCTCGGCCTTGGCGGCAAGGAGTGCGGAGTAAAGCTCCTGCACGTCCTCTTTGTATTCGCCGGTCTTGGTCCAGTCGACGCGCTGGGTGTGCCAGCCGTAGGCCTCGTAGCGCTTGAGGACATCCTCAGTGAAGGAGATGTCGGTGTCGTCCTCGATGGAGATGTGGTTCTCATCGTAGACAACTACAAGGTTGCCCAGTTCCTGGTGCCCGGCCAGGGAGGAAGCCTCGGACGTGACGCCTTCCTGGAGGTCGCCGTCGGAAGCGATGACCCAGATGGTGTGGTCAAACGGGGACGTGCCCTCGGCAGCGTCGGCGTCGAACAGGCCGCGCATCCGGCGCTGTGAGTACGCAAAGCCGACCGACGAGGCCAGGCCCTGGCCCAGCGGACCGGTGGTGATTTCCACGCCGGCCGTGTGCTTGTACTCCGGGTGGCCCGGCGTCAGGGAATTCCAGGTGCGGAGCGCCTCAAGGTCCTTCAGTTCCAGGCCGTAGCCGGACAGGAACAGCTGGATGTAAAGGGTCAGCGACGTGTGGCCGGGAGACAGGATGAATCGGTCGCGCCCCAGCCAGTCCGGGTTGCGCGGGTCGTGGCGCATCAGCTTCTGGAAGAGAAGGTACGCGGCCGGGGCCAGGCTCATGGCCGTGCCGGGGTGGCCGTTGCCGACCTTCTCCACAGCGTCCGCAGCCAGAACGCGGATGGTGTCCACCGCGCGCTGGTCCAAGCTGGTCCATGACAGTTCTTGCTCTTCCAAATGTGGCACGAAAACCGGGCCCCTCTCTGTGGCTGATGGCGGGCGGTACACCGGATCCGTTCTGGGGCACGCTGTGGCGCCCGCTGCGGTGTGTACCAGCCGTTCGCCATCGAAACGTTGATCTATCACTCAGACGGACCCATGGGAACGCGTTTTCCAACGCTTTCCCGTCCCGTGCTGATCTGGTGACAGCTTAGCTCGATTCCACTCTGCGGTCAGCGCAAATCTCACCTTTTGGACGCAATTTCCCCTTATGTGAATCGCCGTTTCGTGAGGTTGAGTTAATCTGCTCGAATCAGCCTGCGCGCAATCATCAGGGCCTAATTGCGGGGCATCTGTTACAAATGCGCACGGTATGATATTTGGAGGCCGACGCCGGGTAGCCGCGCTCCTTATGGGGCAGCGGCAGAGCCGGAGCGTTGCCGGGACCTTCTTCTGATGACATTGGCGGGCTGCCGGCGAACGGCCCAAAGACACAGCTGCACCGCCAGACAGAACTGCCAACCAGAACGGGTGACTGCCACCGTGAGCACAACAGATACGCCGCTTAATGCTTCCCGCGCCAGAGGGGGAGCCGGGCTGGCCCGCAAGGCCAAGGCGTATTTCGCCCTCACCAAGCCACGCGTCATTGAGCTGCTGCTGGTCAGCACTCTGCCCACCATGATTTACGCCGAACGCGGTTTCCCGCCGATCGGGCTGATCCTGGCCACCCTGGTGGGCGGTGCCTTCGCGGCCGGCAGTGCCGGCGCCTTCAACTGCTACCTTGACCGCGACATCGACAAACTGATGCACCGGACCGAGAACCGTCCGCTCGTCACGGGCGAGGTGACACCGCGTGAGGCACTGGTTTTCTCTTGGCTGCTCGGGGCGGCCGCCATTGTCATCCTCTGGTTCGGAGCCAACCCCCTGTCCGCGTGGCTCGGGTTCGGGGCGATTTTCTTCTACGTGGTCATCTACACCATCATCCTTAAGCGCCGTACCGCCCAGAACATTGTGTGGGGTGGAGCCGCGGGCTGCTTCCCCGTGCTCATTGCCTGGGCCGCCGTGACCAACACCGTCGAGTGGCCGGCCGTCGTCCTGTTCATGGTCATTTTCCTGTGGACGCCGCCGCACTACTGGCCTCTGTCCATGCGCTACGGCGAGGATTACCGCAACGCCAACGTGCCCATGCTTGGGGCCATTGCCGGCGCCAAGGTGGTTTCCGTCCAGGTGGTCCTCTATGCGTGGGCCATGGTTGCCTGCTCCCTGCTGCTGGTCCCGGCCGGCGGGGCGGGCTGGGTCTACACGGCCACTGCAGTCGTGGCGGGTGCGTGGTTCCTGTACGAGTCGCACTCCCTGTATAACCGGGCGCAACGCGAGGACATCTCGGACAAGCGCGCCATGAAGGTCTTCCACGGCTCCATCAGCTACCTGACGCTGCTGTTCATTGCCCTGGCCGTGGATCCCTTCATTGGATCCGCCATTATCGGCCGATAGCCCCGGACGCTCTCTCACCTTTCGAGCGTTTTGGAGCAACCCTCTCTCACCTTTCGCAGGTTACCCGAAGACCCTCTCTCACCTCAGTGAGAGAGGGTCTTTCGCTTTGAGTGCAGCAGGTGAGAGAGCATCCGTTGTGTTGCCGTAGGACGTGATAGAGCGTCCGGCATATTCCTGCATTAAGTGATAGAGCGTTGAAAAAGTGAAATGCCACGGTCCGTCGGGAACCGTGGCACTCCGTCCGGGCGCAGGGGCCGGCGGGCTTGGAGGCTACGTCACCGGGCTTGAGCGGGCGACGTCGGCAGCGTTCGTGGCAGCGCTCATCAGCAGCGCAGCGCCGAGCATGTGGGCGCCCACCAGCAACGCGGGGATGCCGTTGTAATACTGTGTGAAGCCGATGGCCGCCTGCAGCAAGGTCACAGCCAGGAGAAACAGCACCGCAGTGCGGAACGGACCCTTGATCCGGCGGACAATCACCAGGACCAGCGCCATCAGCGTTCCGGCCGTGATCAGGTAGGCCGGAACCGCATGGATATGCGAGAACAGGTCCCAGTCGAGGCCGTTGCGGGGCGCGTCGGCGTCACCGGCGTGGGGACCGGAGCCGGTCACCACCACACCGAGCATCACGGCGAGGGCGGAGAAAAGCCCGACGGCGGCAGTCACCGGACGCAGGACCCCCGGCAAAGCAGTGAGCTGGAGCGTGGCCTGGCGGCCGGTCCTGCCGTAGGCCCGGTTGACGAGCAGGGTGGCGATCACCACGAGCGCCATGGAAACTAGGAAATGCAAACCCACTACCCACGGGTTGAGGTTGGTCAGGACCGTGATGCCGCCAATCACCGCCTGCGCGGGGATGCTTGCCAGAAGGCCCAGCGCCAGCAGGAACAGGTCCCGGCGCTCCTTCCGGAGGTTCCACAAGTAGACGAGCATGGCCACCGCAACCGCTGCGAGGGCAAACGTCAGGAGCCGGTTCCCGAACTCGATGAAGCCGTGGATCCCCATTTCGGGTGTGTTGGCCAATGACGTGTCGGTGCAGCGGGGCCAGGTGGGGCAGCCAAGGCCGGACGCGGTCAGGCGCACCGCGCCGCCGGTCACCACCAGGAGTGTCTGGCCGATAAGGGACGCCAGGGCAAGGCGGCGGACCCTGGTGTCAACGGTACGGGGCAGCCTCGCGATGAGGCGGCCGGCAATCTGGGGAAGGCGTGACGCCGTACTCACGGATATCTCAATTCCACTTGAACCAACGGATGGCTGCTGTCCCGGCAAGAACTGTCCAGGCCAGCAGGATTAGCGCGGCGCCGCCGTTCAGCGCGCCGTGCAGGAAAGCTTCACGCATGGCCTCGCCGAGGGCGCCGGACGGCAGGTAGTGCACAATTTCCTGGGTCAGGCCGGGCAGCCGTCCCGCGGGTATCACTATCCCGCCGAGGGCGCCCAGCAGGATCCACAGCAGGTTGGTGATGGCGAGGGTCGCTTCGGGCCGCACCGTACCGGCCACCAGGAGCCCCAAGGCGGTGAATGCCGCGGCGCCCAGGGCCAGCAGCGACAGCCCCGGGAGCCAACCGTCGGCAGGCGGCTGCCAGCCCAAAGGAAGCGCCACCAAGGTCACCACCGCTACTTGGAGGCAGAGCACCGCCAGCACGGCGAGAACCTTGCCTGCGATGAGGCCTTCCCGGCCCAGGGGTGTTGTGGACAGGAACCGGAGAACCCCGTACCGCCGATCGAAGCCGGTGGCGATGCCCTGCCCGGTAAAGGCCGTGGACATCGCGCACAAAGCCAGGATGCCGGGAACCGCCACATTGATGCGGCTGGCTCCGAAGCCGTCAAGGAAGGGGGTGACGGTGAGCCCCACTAAGGCAAGAAGTGGCAGGACCACGGCGAGAATGAGCTGTTCGCCGTTCCGGAGCATGGCCAGCGATTCGTACCGGCCCTGCAACAGGATGCGGCGCAGCAGCGTGGCAGGCGCTCCCTGGGTGGCAGTTGCTGTGGGAGCCGTCATCGGATGTCCTTTCCGGAGATGTCCAGGAAGACGTCTTCCAAGCTTCGTGCGGCCAGGCTCATGGATCCGGGCATCACATCGTGGGCTGCCCACCACGCGGCCAGGGACGCGAGATCGCGGGGCGTCAGTGCACCCGAGGCAACATAACTTCCGGCCCTTGTTTCAGTGACGGTGATGGCCGGCGGCAGAACACCGGTCAAATCCAGTCCCGGGGCTGCCTCGAACACCAAGGTGCGGACATGGTCCGTGCCGGTCTCCACAACGGGGTCCCGCTGCAGGAGTTGGGAAACAGTTCCCTCAGCAACGTTCCTGCCGGCGTCGATGATGTAGACGTAGTCCGCCAGCCGCTGGGCGTCGTCCATGAGGTGCGTTGTCAGGATGATGCCCATCCCGCCGGCCCGCAGTTCCGAGATCAGCTCAAATACAAGCTGCCGGGACTGGGGATCCAGGCCCGCGCTGGGTTCGTCCAGGAAGAGGACTTCCGGGTTCCCGATCAGTGCGGCTGCAAGCGCGAGGCGCTGCTTCTGCCCACCGGAGAGCCGTCGCACGGACGTCCTGGCGAACGTATCGATGCCGAGCCGCTGGACCAGTTCATCCACTGAACGGGGCCTGGCGTACATGCCGGCGATGTGGCGCAGCAACGGGATGGGACGGGCCGACGGCGGGAGGCCGCCGTCCTGAAGCATCACTCCTACGCGGGACCGCAGGTCAGCGCCCGAACGGCCCGGATCCTGACCGAGCAGGGAGATGCTTCCGCCGCTGCGCTTCTGAAGCCCTTGGGCACATTCGATCGTGGTAGTCTTTCCAGCGCCGTTGGCCCCCAGGAGGGCCGTGACCTGGCCGCGTTCGGCAATAAGGGATACGCCGTTGACCACCCGGAGCATTTTTCCGTCCAGGCTGGCCAGCGGACCAACATCCTTAATTAACCCGCTGATGGACAGAACCGGGGATTCGGGGGATCGCACCCGAGCATTCTACGCGATGTAGTACGGGGGTAGCTGTGAGGGTTCGGCCGCAGGCCAGCCTGTCCTTACTGGAACCAGGGACGAAATTACGACATGATTGTGTTGTGTATTCCATGACCAATGCTGCTGCTGTGCCGTTTGCCGGGCACGGAGCGCCGCGTACCACCGCTGACCGCGGCCACGTGGCCGCTGTGCCGGTGGCGGACCCCGACGAGCGTACGCGCGATCGGGTTCTCGGTGCTGTCCTTGAGCATGGGCCGATCAGCGCGGCGGAGCTCGGTGACATGCTCGGTTTCACGCCCGCTGCGGTACGCAGGCATCTTGATCATCTGGACCGCAGCGGTGTTATTGAGGTCAAGCGCGTGGCCAAGGCCGGCGCCGGCGCTGGCCGTCCCGCCCGCCGCTACGTCCTCAGCTCGCAGGGCCAGTCGAGCCTTGGCAACGATTACCTCGATATCGCCACCGTCGCCCTTCAGCAGCTCCAGGCAGTGGCCGGCGAAGAAGCAGTCCGCGCGTTCGCCGTCGAACGTTTCGCCGGGATGGAACGCCGCTACGCGAACGAGATCGAGCTGGCCGGACCCGACATCACGGCAAAGGCGCAGGCACTGTCTGCGGCGCTGAGCCGGGATGGGTTCGTGGCGTCCGCCGCTTCGATCGAGGCCAAGTCCCCGCTGCCCGCGGCTCTGTCCAGCGTCCAGTTGTGCCAGGGCCATTGCCCCATCCAGCAGCTCGCCGCCCAGTTCCCCGTCTTTTGCGATGTGGAGACCGAACTGTTCTCCCGTCTCGTAGGCGTTGACGTACGCCGTCTTTCCACGCTTGCGCGGGGCGGACACGTCTGCACCACCCACATACCCACAGGCCGGCTGGCTGCCGGGGGACCCCAGGTCCCGCACTCAGCCCCCGCCAGCCTGGATGAAGTAACCAACCATCAGCAAGAAAGGCCGTGATGACGGACCAACTATCAGAGAAAGCGGTAGCCGCAGACACTGTGATCTCGGAGATTCTGGAAAAGAATCCCGAGCTCCACGGCATCGGCACCTACGAGTACGGCTGGTCTGACAAGAACGACGTCGG
>DASSIA010000110.1:0-2164 GCA_035692345.1 Arthrobacter sp.
GGTGCCCAGGGTCTCGACCAGCCCGTTGGAGGCAGCGACAAGCGGCCGGTAGATGTTCTTCACCAGGGAGCGGCGGGCTGCCTCGTCGCCCGAGATGACGCGCTCGGGCAGCAGGTCATCGGCTGCCACGGGCCGTGGAGCTGCGGGCCAGGCCCTTGCCGCTGTGAGGCCGGCAAAGGCCGACTGCGCCGATCCGCTGGCCTCCAGCAGGGAACCGGCTTCCGGGCCGTAGACAACGGGACCGGGGGCAAACATTTCGCTGAGCTTAAGGTACGCGGTCTCGCGGTCCTGGACGCCGCCCAGGATCAGGATGAGCCGGTCGCCCTGGATACCGACCAAGGCATCCTCGGCGTAGCGGCCGGCGATGCGGCGCAGTTCGCTGACGTAGCTGGCGCTGGGTTCGGACGGCGAATTGCCCACCATCACGGTGAACCTTTCCTGCGCCTTCCAGCCCAGCGCGGCGATCCGGGACCTTAGCGCGTCCGTGTTTTCGCCGCGCAGGATGGCGTCCACGATCAGCGCTTCCAGCCGGGTGTCCCAGGATCCGCGGGATTCGGCGGCCCGTGCGTAAACGTCGGCGGCGGCGAAGGCCACTTCCCGCGAGTACCGGAGGACGGCTTCGCGGAGCGAGGGCTGGTCGGCTTCGGGGGCGATGACCGGGACCTGGTCCTCCACCACTTCAACCACGATCCGGATGAGCTGCAGCGCCTTCTGGAGGCTGATGGACCGCGTCAGTTCCGTGGGGGCTGTTCCGAAAACGTCGGAAAGGATCCACGACGGCGAGCTGGGCCGCTCGTACCAGGTGACAAACGCCGCGATGCCGTTTTGCGCCACCATCCCCAGGGCAGAGCGCTCATCGGAGCTCAGCCGCGAATACCACGGCAGTGACTTCTCCAGCTGGCGCAGGGTAGTGGTGGAGAGATGTCCCACGCTTGCCCGGAGCTTTTTCAGGGTTTCAGATTTCTCCGGCGTCATGCTGCGCGAAGGCGGCTTGCGCTTCGCGGGCGGGGTGGTTGGCTCTGGCATCCTTCGAGCATACGGTGCCTGCCCGGCAAGCTCCATTTGTGCAAAGGCTACAAGGGCGTTGGACCTGCATCACAGGTCCTCTCCTGTACAGGAAACGCTGGATTAACGACGACGGCGGCACTCACCTTTGGTGAGTGCCGCCGTCGTCGTCACTTCTCTCGAAGAGTTTTTGTCCAGATAACGGGCCGATCAGGGCCTTTTGGTGGTGTTATCTGGACAAAAACTCACGGGGGTGGATCAGGACTCGCCGCCCGCATTGCCGGTGGAGCCGGCGTTGACGTTGTGCAGCTTGTACTTTTCGATTGCCTGGGCCGGCGCCTGGGCGTCGACTTCGCCGCGGCGCGCCAGCATCTCCAGGGAACGGACCACGATGGAGTGGATGTCGTTCTTGAAGAAGCGGCGGGCTGCGGCGCGGGTGTCGGAGAAGCCGAAGCCATCCGCACCGAGCGTGGCGAACTCGTTCGGCACAAACTGGCGGATCTGGTCCGGAACGGCCTTCATGTAGTCCGAGACCGCCACGACGGGTCCGGTGGCACCTGCCAGCTGCTGGGCCACAAACGGAACACGGGCGGGCTTGCCCGGGTTCAGGAACGCTTCTTCCTCCGCGGCCATGCCGTCGCGGCGCAGTTCGGTCCAGGACGTGACGGACCAGACATCGGCCGAGACCCCCCAGTCCTCCGCGAGCAGCCGCTGGGCTTCGATGGCCCACGGAACAGAAACGCCGGAAGCGAGGATCTGGGTCCGGGGACCGTCGATCTTTGCCGGAGCCAGCAGGTAGATGCCCTTGAGGACACCTTCGACGTCAAGTTCCTCGGGTTCTGCCGGCTGGGTGATCGGCTCGTTGTACACGGTGATGTAGTACATGAGGTTCCGGTCAGCCGAATCCGGCCCGTACATCCGCTCGATGCCGTCCCGCATGATGTGGCCCATTTCGTATCCGTAGGCGGGGTCGTAGGTGACCACTGCCGGGTTCGTGGAGGCCAGGAGCGGGGAGTGTCCGTCGGCGTGCTGGAGGCCTTCGCCGGTCAGGGTGGTGCGGCCGGCGGTGGCGCCGATGATGAAGCCGCGGGCCATCTGGTCCCCGGCGGCCCAGAAGGCGTCGCCGGTGCGCTGGAAGCCGAACATCGAGTAGAACACG
>DASSIA010000111.1:0-3746 GCA_035692345.1 Arthrobacter sp.
GAGCGCCTTGGGGTAACCCCAACGCAGCGAAAGTAGCACCGTGTCCCAAGATGTCCTTAGCCCCGCCCGGGTCAACGAGATTCACAAACAGGCGGCCCGGCGTCGGACCTTTGCTGTTATTTCGCACCCCGACGCCGGCAAGTCCACCCTCACCGAGGCCCTGGCCCTGCACGCGAAGGTGATCGGCACCGCCGGCGCCTCCAGCGGCAAGGCCAACCGCAAGGAAACGGTCTCGGACTGGATGCAGATGGAAAAGGACCGTGGCATCTCCATCAGCTCCGCCGCGCTCCAGTTCTCCTACCGGGACACGGTCATCAACCTGCTGGACACCCCCGGCCACGCCGATTTCTCCGAGGACACTTACCGCGTCCTGGCCGCCGTCGACTGCGCAGTGATGCTGGTGGACGCCGCCAAGGGCCTGGAAACGCAGACCATGAAGCTCTTTGAGGTCTGCAAGGCGCGGAACCTGCCCATCATCACGGTCATCAACAAGTGGGACCGGCCCGGCCTGGACGCCCTGGCGCTGATGGACGAGATCACCGAGCGGACCGGCCTGCAGCCCATGCCGCTGACCTGGGCCGTGGGCATCTCCGGCGACTTCCGCGGTGTGTGGGACCTCCGCCAGGACCGCTTCGCCCGCTTCCAGCGCAACAATTCCGGTGCCAACATCGCGCTGACCGACTACTTCACACCGGAAGAGGCCGCAGAGAGCCAGGGCAGCAACTGGACCGACGCCGTGGACGAGGCCGGGCTGGTCATCGAATCCAACCTCGAATTCGACGTCGAGGCCTTCCACGCCGGCACTGCCACCCCCATCCTCTTCAGCTCTGCCGCGCTGAACTTCGGCGTGAAGGAACTGCTGGACGCGCTGGTGGACTTCGCGCCCCCGGCCGCACCCCGGCCGGACGTCGAGGGCAGCCCGCGCCCGGTTGAATCCTCTTTCTCCGGATTTGTCTTCAAGGTCCAGGCCGGCATGAACAAGGCCCACCGCGACCACGTCGCCTTCATCCGCGTCTGTTCCGGCGTCTTTGAACGCGGCATGGTGGTCACCCAGACCCGCACCGGAAAATCGTTCGCCACCAAATATGCCCAGCAGGTGTTCGGCCGGGAACGCGAGGTCATCGACGAGGCGTACCCGGGCGACGTGGTGGGCCTGGTCAACGCCTCCTCGCTGCGGGTGGGTGACAGCCTCTTCCTCGAAGGCGCAGTGGAGTACCCGGCCATCCCGCTGTTCGCCCCGGAACACTTCCAGGTTGCCCGGTCCAAGGACCCCAGCAAGTTCAAGCAGTTCCGCCGCGGCATCGAGCAGCTTGAGCATGAGGGCGTCATCCAGGTGCTCCGCTCCGACGTCCGCGGCGACCAGGCGCCGGTGCTTGCCGCCGTCGGCCCCATGCAGTTCGAAGTGGTGGAGGACCGCATGGCGCACGACTTCAGCGCCCCCATGCGGCTGGAACGCCTGCCGTACTCCATCGCCAGGATTTCGACGGCGGACGCCATGCCCGCGCTGGCGAACGTACCGGGCGCTGAGGTGCTGTTGAGGTCCGACGGCGAATACCTCGCCTTGTTCAACGACGTCTGGGCCCTGCGCCGGATCGAGAAGAACCACCCCGATCTGACCCTCGTGCCCATCGGCACGCACAACCCCGCAAAGTAGCGTGCACTTGCCTGCAGACCAACCCCGCGCGCTGATCACCGGCGCCGGCACCATCAACCCGCTCGGCGCTACCGTGGCGGAGACGTGGTCAGGCCTGCTGGCAGGACAGTCCGGCATCGCCGCGCTGGAGACGGACTGGGCGGAACAGTTGCCCGTGCGTATGGCCGGACAGGTCACCGCAGACCTTTCGGAACACCTCACCACGCGCGAGCTGAAGCGGATGGACCGGTGCGGGCAACTGGCGCTGGTGGCTGCCCGTGAAGCCTGGCAGCAGGCGGGGGCGCCCAGCGTCGACCCCGAACGCTTCGCGGTAGTGATCGGCTCCGCCTACGGTGGCCTCGGTTCCACCCTCGAACAGGACCGCGCGCTGGCCAGCGGCGGCCCGCGCCGGGTCTCCCCGCACACCCTCACCAGGCTCATGGTCAACGGCCCCGCCGCCTGGGTCTCCATCGATCTCGGCGCCCGCGGCGGGGCCCGGACCCCGGTCAGCGCCTGCGCATCCGGCGCGGAAGCAATTGTCCAAGGTGCCGAAATGATCCGCTCCGGAGCGGCCGACGTCGTGATTGCCGGCGGCGTGGACGCTTCTGTCAACGACCTGGTGATCACCGGTTTCTCCCAGATCCGGGCGCTTTCCACCCGCAATGGCGAACCCCAACTTGCATCCCGCCCGTTCGACGGCGGCCGCGACGGGTTTGTCCTCGCAGAGGGCGCCGGCATTGTGGTGCTGGAGAGTGAGGCCCACGCCCGGGGCCGCGGCGCCGTCGTCCTCGGAGCGGTGGCCGGCGGAGCGGTGACCTCCGATGCCAATGACATTGTGGCCGCTGACCCGGCCATGCAGCAGCGTGTTATGCAGAAGGCCCTGGTCTCGGCCGGGATGCAGGCTTCGGACATCGGATTTGTGCACGCGCACGCCACCTCCACCCCGGTGGGGGACCGGCTTGAGGCGCAGGCCATCAACGCCGTCTTCGGTGCCGACGTGCCCGTAACCTCCACAAAGGGCCATACCGGTCACCTGCTGGGCGGGGCCGGTGCGCTCGCCGCCGTCGTGGTGGTTCAGGCCCTGCGGACCGGACAGCTCCCCGGGACGGTGAACCTCGAGGCGCTGGATCCTGAGGTGAACCTGAACATCGTCACGGCGAGGGCCCACCCGCTGGCACCCGGTTCCGCCCCCGCCGGCCTGGTGAACGCCTTTGGCTTCGGCGGTCACAGCGTTGCGCTGGTGATCACGGGAAGCTAGCCTCCGTTCAGCCTTCTTATTACCAATGATCCCTCTTAGGCTTGGTGCAGCGTGGCGTTACGCCGGCTACACGATTGAGAGGCATCAATGGAGACGCGACATCTCAAATACTTCATTGCCGTTGCAGAAGAGCGGCATTTCGGCCGGGCGGCCGCCAAGCTCCATATGGCACAACCGCCGCTGTCCCAGCAGATCCGGCAGCTGGAGGAGCAGTTAGGCACTCCGCTGCTGGTCCGGACCACCCGAAAGGTGGAGCTGACTCCGGCAGGCCAGGTTCTGCTGGACCGGGGGCGGGTAGTGCTCCGCGAACTTGAAGTGCTCGAATCCGATGTGCGGCAGGTTGGCGAGGGCGCCACCGGCGTGCTGCGCGTGGGCTTCACCGGCACGGCCACGTACCGCCTGATGCCCGTCATCGTCCAGGCCGCACGGCGCAGCCTGCCCGGACTGCGCATCACGGTCCAGGGCGAGATGCTGACACCGCAAATGGAAGCTGCACTGGAGGAGGGCCGGCTTGATGCCGCAGTCCTGCGCCCGCCGGTCCATTCAGCGGGCATCGCCCTGAAACTGCTCGAGCAGGACCAGTTGGTGGCCGCCCTGCCTGCCGACTCGCCGTTGGCAGAAAAGGGAACGCTGGAACTCGCCGCCCTCTCGGGTGAAGGATTCATCAGTTATCCGGGCTATTCGGCGGTGAGCAGCATATTCGTGGACGCCTGCCGGGGTGCCGGATTCCAGCCCCGGGTGGTGCAGGAGGCCAAGGAGACCTCCACCCTGCTCTCCCTAGTCGCTGCGGGCATGGGCATCGCACTGGTCCCCATGACGTCTCGGATGTTCTCTTTCCAGGGCGTGGCCTTCCGG
>DASSIA010000112.1:0-6448 GCA_035692345.1 Arthrobacter sp.
GGCCGGCCTTGCAGCCGGGCTCGGCCAAGGCGGCCGCCTCCCGGAGAATCTGGGCGCCCTGCTGGTTTCCGGTGGCCACACCGAAATCCTGAAGATCAACAGCATCACCAGCGACGTCCGGCTGCTCGGCTCCACCATCGATGACGCCGCCGGCGAAGCGTACGACAAGGTGGCCCGCATCCTGGGCCTCGGCTACCCGGGGGGCCCGGCCATCGACAAGCTGGCACGCACCGGCAACGCCAAGGCCACCAGGTTCCCGCGGGGGCTCAGTCAGCCGAAGTACATGGGCACCGCCGAGGAACCCGGCCCGCACCGATACGACTGGTCCTTCAGCGGACTCAAAACCGCGGTGGCACGGTGCGTGGAGCAGTTCGAGGCCCGTGGCGAGGAGGTGCCGGTGGCCGACATCGCCGCGGCATTCCAGGAGGCCGTGGTTGATGTGATCACGTCCAAGGCAGTCCTGGCGTGCCGCGAGCACGGCATCAAGGACGTTCTCCTGGGCGGCGGAGTGGCAGCCAATTCCAGGCTCCGCGAACTCACCGGCCAGCGCTGTGCGTCCGCCGGAATCAAACTCCACGTGCCGCCGCTGGACCTGTGCACGGACAACGGCGCCATGGTGGCGGCCCTGGGCGCACAGCTGGTGATGGCCGGGATCGGGCCCAGCGGCATCCGATTCGCCCCGGACTCGTCGATGCCGGTCACCGCGGTGTCACTCCCCGCCGTCGGCCCGCTTTGATCCAACTTGCTCTATCAGTTTTGGTCCCCAAACCACCGGTTTAGGGATCAAAACTGATAGAGCAAACCGGGGGTTTACCCCGTGGGGCCGTTGCGCATCTGCTTGACCAGGTCCAACACCACGGCCTGCAGGTCGCCGCCGTGCTCGGCGGCGACCCGGCGCTGCCGCTGGTACCCGGCGCCGCGGCGGATGATCTTTTCGACGTCGGCCAACTCGTCGGGGCAGCCGAGTTTCGCGGCCACCGGCTCAAGCCGGTTAAGGGTCTCCAACAGGTGGTCGGTGACGAGCTGTTCGTTGCCGGCGGCGTCGAGGATGATGATGGCCTCCATGCCGTAGCGGGCCGCGCGCCACTTGTTCTCCTGGATGTGCCACGGCGGCATGGTGGGGATGGTTCCGCCGTTGTCCAGCGTGGTGGAGAATTCATCCACCAGGCACTGGGTGAGCGCGGCAATCGCGCCCACTTCCTCGAGTGTGGCGAGGCCGTCGCAGATCCGCATCTCGATGGTGCCGAGGTTGGGCACCGGCCGGATGTCCCAGCGGATTTCCGACAGGGTGTCGATCACGCCGGTGGTGAACATGTCCTCGACATAGGACTCGTAGTCGGACCACGACCGGAACTGGAAGGGCAGGCCCGCCGTCGGGAGTTGTTGGAACATCAGGGCGCGCTGCGACGCATAGCCGGTGTCCTCGCCGCCCCAGAACGGGCTCGACGCCGATAGCGCCTGGAAGTGCGGGAAGTAGTTGAGCAGCCCGTCCAGCACGGGGAGTGCCTTCTCGCGCCGGTCCAGGCCCACGTGGACATGGACGCCGTAGATGACCATCTGCCGTCCCCACCACTGGGTGCGGTCGATCAGCTTGGCATACCGGGCCTTGTCCGTCACGGGCTGGAGCTGCGGAGGGCTGAACGGGTGGCTCCCGGCGGAAAAGACTTCGACGCCCATGGGGTCCGTGATTTCGCGGACGGCGGCCAGGGACCGGCTGAGGTCTTCCTTCGCGTCGCCGGCGGTCCGGCAGATCCCGGTGACCAGTTCCACCGTGTTCAGCAGGAGTTCCTGCTTGATGTGGGGGTGTTCGTCGTCTTCGTTGAGTTCGGGGTGTTTGGCAACCACGCCGCGGAGCACCTCGTTGGCCACCGATGCCAGTTCACCGGTCCGGGCGTCCACGAGGGCCAGTTCCCATTCCACACCAAGAGTTGATTGCTCCGATGAAGCGAAATCAATCTTCATGCGTTCCCCTAACTGTTCGGATGTCCCTGGGCACGCGCCGCGTTCAAGTCTAGTGCAGGGGTAG
Organism: Arthrobacter sp.; assembly: GCA_035692345.1. Taxonomy (GTDB): domain Bacteria; phylum Actinomycetota; class Actinomycetes; order Actinomycetales; family Micrococcaceae; genus Arthrobacter. The sequence goes on from DASSIA010000112.1 coordinate 2,027, forward strand.
CATCGTCCTAATGGCTTTGTTTGTGTGGACCCGTGACAGTTTTCACAAAACCACCCTCATTTTCGCGGCTGCCGCGGTGGCCGCGATGACTGCCTGCACGGCGGTCCCGGCCACAGTGCCCGCCTCACCTCCAGGATCAGAACGCCCGACGTCGGCGCCTCCGTCCGCTTCACCCTCACCTGACCCCGGACTGCGTCCGTTGGGCTGGGGTCCCGAACAGCGGGACCAGGATGTGGCCGCGGCAGCAGTGGCAGCGATGTCGGTGGAGGAAAAAGCAGGGCAGGTGTTGATGCCCCTGTACAGCGGAACCGGCTCCGAAGCCCAAGCCGCCACCATTGAACGCCTTCACCTGGCCGGGTCCATCATCATGGGCGACAATATCCCGCTGGACGGAGGCGGCCAGGCGGACCCGGCAGCCATGACGGCGGTCAACGCCCGGCTGGCCCAGGCCGCCCAGGCTGATGGCAGGCCCTGGCCCGGACTCATCGGTGTGGACCAGGAGGGCGGAATCGTGGCCCGGCTGGGGCCGCCGCTGACCGAGTGGCCTGCGCCCCTGAGTTACGGGGCAACCGGCAATGTACCGCTGACCAAGGACGCCGGCAAGGCCTTGGCCGCTGAGCTCGCACCGTTGGGCTTCACCATCGACTTCGCGCCGGATGCCGACGTCACCATCGGTCCCGCGGACCCCACCATCGGGTCGCGGTCGATGTCCGGAAACCCGGACCAAGCGGGGACGTTGGCAGTGGCGTTTTCGCAGGGGATGCAGGAGTCCGGCATCCTGCCCGTGGTCAAGCATTTCCCTGGCCATGGTTCCGTCACCGTCGACTCGCACCTGGACCTTCCGGTGCAACCGGCCACCGTCGCGGCGCTCGAAGCCCGCGACTGGAAGCCGTTCCGGGCGGCAATCGCCGCCGGCGCGCCCCTTGTCATGACCGGGCACATCGCTGTGCCGGCCCTGGAGCCGGGCGTTCCGGCGTCGTTGTCTGCTCCCTCCTATGCCGCCCTGCGCGGAATGGGCTTCAACGGTGTTGCGGTGACCGATGCCCTCAACATGGGCGCCATCCAGAAGCAATATCCGGGTGGTTCGGCGGCGCCGGTGGCGCTCGCCGCCGGCGCGGACCTGCTCCTGATGCCCACGGACGTCGGCCAGGCCCATGCCGCCATCGTCAGTGCTGTGGCCGCAGGAACGCTGCCCGCCTCACGCCTGGACGAAGCGGCCCGGCGTGTAGCCACGATGATGACCTGGCGCGGCCGCACTGCCCCGCGGCCGGGAGTTGCTCCATCCGGCGCTGCCCCGGGCAGCGGCGCCGCCATCTCGGCGCGGGTCTCCGCCGCCGCTGTCACTGTGCTGTCCGGACCCTGCAGCGGGCCAATCGTTCAGGGGAGCATCCGGATTGCCGGTGGATCCCCGCAGGACAGGGCACGCCTCGAAGCTGCCGCAGCCAAGGCTGGACTCAGCACAGGAGCCGGCCCGGTGGTCAGCCTCATCGGCTATGGGGGGAGCCCGGCGGGAGGCGACGTCGCCGTAAGCCTGGATGCGCCGTGGCCGCTGCAGGATTCCGCCGCGCCGGTGAAGATCGCGCTCTACGGCCGGACCCCGGGCGCCTTCGACGCCCTGGCTGCCGTACTGGCAGGCAAGGCGGTGGCCCCCGGAAAGCTGCCCGCCGCCGTCGGACGTTACCCCGCCGGAACCGGCTGCCCCTGACGGCCCGGCTCCGGGACGGGTTTAATGGTGGGGTGCCCATTCTGAATAAAGACATGACCTTGTGTATTTCGCTGTCGGCCCGGCCCAGCAACAACGGGACCCGGTTCCACAACCACCTCTACGAACAGCTGGGCCTGAACTGGATTTACAAGGCCTTTGCCCCCACCGACCTTGCCCAGGCGATCGCCGGCGTCAGGGGACTGGGCATCCGCGGCTGCGCCGTATCCATGCCGTACAAGGAAGACGTGATGGCCCTCGTGGATGAGCTGGATCCTTCCGCCAAAGCCATCGATTCGGTCAACACCATCGTCAACACCGACGGGCACTTGAAGGCCTACAACACCGACTACACCGCCATCGAGCAGCTCCTTGCCGGCAACGCCGTGCCCACCGGCTACTCCGTGCTGGTCCAGGGTGCCGGCGGCATGGCCAAGGCCACCGTCGCGGCCCTGCGTGACGCAGGCTTCACGGACGTCACCGTCATCGCCCGGAACGAGGACACCGGACGGGCGCTCGCCGGGCAGTACGGGTTCGCGTGGCGGGCAACGCTCGACGGCGGCACGGCGGACCTGATCATCAACGTCACCCCCATTGGTATGGCAGGCAGCCCGGAAGCGGATGCCCTGTCCTTCCCGGAAGATGCGATCGCGGCCGCCAAAGTGGTGTTCGACGTTGTGGCGCTGCCCGCGGAGACCCCGCTGATCAGGGCCGCCCGCGCTGCCGGGAAACAGGTGATTACGGGCGCCGAGGTGGCCACCATCCAGGCCCTTGAGCAGTTTGTCCTCTACACCGGCGTACGGCCCACCGATGCGCAGGTCGCGGCCGCCGAGGAGTTTATGCGGTCGCAGTAACCGGTTCCGGCGCGGTAACGGGTTCCACCGAGATGGCCACCCGGTCCTCCCCGATGCGGGTCAGGACCAGGGTGGCTGTTTTGTGTCCGGCCTTTTTTCCGGCGCTTTTGCTGCCGGCGAACAGCTGTTTCCGAAGCTCTTCGGGGGTCACCGAGGTGCCGCGTTTTTTGATGTCCAGCACGGTGATGCCGTTCGCCTTCACCCAGGCTTTGAGCGCCTTGACGTTGTACGGCATCACTTCCTGCACCTTGTACGCCCGGGCGAACGGCGTGTCCACCAGGTCCGGGGCGCAGATGTAGGCAATGTGCTCGTCCAGCAGGTGCCCGCCCAGTTGAAGCGCGACGTCGGCCACCAGGCCTGCCCGGATCACCGCACCATCTGGCTCATACAGATAGCCCTCTGCCGGACCCACCGGCGCGGCCGGACCGCCGTCGAAATCTTCGGCACTGGTGAGCTCGGCGGCACCCTGCGGGCCGAGCAGCAGGGCGGCCCGGCGGATTCCGGGCCGGCGTACGGAGTTGAACCAGAGGGCCACTTCCGTGACGTCGCCGCCCACCGAGACCCACTGGGCCTCGCAGCCGGCGGGCACAGACTCGTGCGGCATGCCGGGTCCCATCTTGACTCCCACGGCGCGCCCGGTGGCGGCGAGCGACTCAACAAACGACAACGGCGGAGAAAACGCCTCAGGATCCCAGATCCGTTTGGTACCCGAGGTGGAGGTGACGCGGCGGGCCGGATCCAGCCAGACGCCGTCCACCCCGTCCAGGGGAACGGTGGTGGCGTCCGAATGAACCACGGTGGCATTGGGGAAAGGGATGAGGTTGACCGTGGCGCAGGCGGCCGTGGTTTCGTCCATTTCCACCGCAGTGACGGTGATGTCCATGGCTGCCAGGGCCAGGGAGTCGGCGGCGAGGCCGCAGCCGAGGTCCGCCACGTGGCGCACGCCTGCCTGCGCAAAGCGCTCGGCATGCCGGGCGGCAACACTGAGCCGGGTGGCCTGTTCCAGACCTGCCTGCGTGAAGAGCATGCTCCGGGCGAACTCGCCGAACTTCTGCTCCGCCTTGGTGCGCAGCCGGGACTGGGTGAGGACGGCTGAGACCAGCGCGGGGGAGTGGCCGGCCTTGCGGAGGGCCGAGTTGAGTTCAAAGGCCTTGTCTTCGCGGTACGGGCCCAGGGACGCCAGCAGCTCCCAGCCTTCGCTCGTGAGCAGTGGTGCGATCTGGTCCTGCGGTGCTTGAGCCATGGGTTCAAGCCTAGTGGAGGTGGCTGCACCGGCAGTTCCCGCTAGGGTTGAACGTATGGAAGACAGCGCAGGCACCCAGCCGTCCGGATCGTCCCCAGCCAGCAAAAAGGACCTGGTGAAATACGCCCGCCCCGCCCTGATTGCAGGATCCGCCGTTGCCGTAGTGTGCATCGCCCTGTTGGTGATCATCTTCTTGCTGGACACGTTCAACGCCACCGTGTACTCCGTGGGAGGCAAGGACATCCAGGACGCCACCGACGAGGCACGGGACATCCGCGGCCTCTACACCGGGGCCCGCGTGGGCGGCATCATCATGCTGGTGGTCTCGCTGCTGGCTGCCTTAGGCGGTGCCGTAGTGCTCTACCTGCGGCGGGGCGCCTTCGGTGAAGGGGACGACGGCGACGAGGACGTGGATTTCGAGGACCTCACCGGCAGCTAAGGCTGTTCGCCGCTGTTCGCCGGAGACATAATTCTGGCACTCACCTTGACCGAGTGCTAACCAATACATAGAGTCATCATTAGCACTCTCCCTAGGAGGGTGCTAACACATGAAGAGCTGCCAGCCAGGCTGCTGCCGGCACCGCGACGACGGTTTGCCAGCCACGGCGAAACAGCTCAACTGT
>DASSIA010000113.1:0-3239 GCA_035692345.1 Arthrobacter sp.
TCTTTCGGCAGGGCATTCCGGTCCACGCGGCCAAACCCTAGACTTCAATCCGTACCCCAGCAAGTGAAGGAACATCATGTCTAAGCGCATCGACGTCAAAGACCTGAACGTGTACTACGGCGATTTCCTGGCCGTGGAGGATGTCAGCATCAATATCGAGGCCAAGTCCGTGACGGCCTTTATCGGTCCCTCAGGCTGTGGCAAGTCCACGTTCCTGCGCACCTTGAACCGCATGCACGAAGTACTGCCCGGTGCCCGGGTTGAAGGTGAGGTCCTGCTTGACGGGGACAACCTTTACGGCCCCGGGGTGGACCCGGTGACGGTCCGGGCGCAGATCGGCATGGTCTTCCAGCGGCCCAACCCGTTCCCCACCATGTCCATCCGGGACAACGTGCTGGCCGGCGTGAAGCTGAACAACAAGAAGATTTCAAAGGGCGAAGCCGACGCGCTGGTGGAAAGCTCGCTACAGGGCGCCAACCTCTGGAACGAGGTCAAGGACCGCCTGGAGAAGCCGGGGTCAGGCCTTTCCGGCGGCCAGCAGCAGCGCCTCTGCATTGCCCGCGCCATAGCCGTGCAGCCGCAGGTGATCCTGATGGATGAGCCGTGCTCGGCGCTGGACCCGATCTCCACGCTCGCCATCGAGGACCTCATCAACGATCTCAAGGACCAGTACACGGTGGTGATCGTGACCCACAACATGCAGCAGGCCGCCCGCGTGTCGGACAAGACCGCGTTCTTCAACATCGCTGGTACCGGCAAGCCGGGCAAACTGATCGAATACGGAAACACCCAGAACATCTTCAGCAACCCCACCGTGAAGGCCACCGAAGACTACGTCTCCGGCCGCTTCGGATAGTCCCCAGCCGCTCCCCAAGCTCGCAAGCTCGCCCGGGGACCCCGGCGGCTGTGGGCCCAGCCAGCCGCTCCCCAAGCTCGCAAGCTCGCCCGGGGACCCCGGCGGCTGTGGGCCCAGCCAGCCGCTCCCCAGGCTCGCACGGGGACCCTGCATCGAATGCTCCCCACCGGACGCCGGTGGGGAGCAATCGATGCGACGTTTAAGCTCCCGTTCAGCCGGCGAGCGGTGACAGTGCCAGGGCCAGCACAAAGGCCCCGCCTGCCGCCGCGACGGGCGTGAGTACCCACAGCGCCAGAATCCGCATCACCAGCTTCCGGTTTGTCACCGAGAAGTGCTGGTTCTCGCCTGCTCCCAAGACGGCCGAGGTCACTGTGTGGGTGGTGGAGAGGGGCCACTGAAGCGCAATCGCGCCGAAGAACAGCATGGCAGCGCTGAAGGTCTGAGCCACGGAACCGCGTAGCGGGTCCACCCTGGTCATTTTGTATCCGATGGTGTGGGAGATCCGCCAGCCGCCAAAAAGTGTTCCGGCTGTGATCATCACCGCGGATACCAGCGCCACCCACAGGGGGATGCTGTCGCCGTCGGAATAGCCGGCGGCGAGCAGGGCAAGCAGCAGGACGGCGCCCACACGCTGGCCGTCCTGGAGTCCGTGGCCGAACGCCACAGCGCCGGCCGCAATGGCTTGGCTGCGGCGGAACCGTTGGTTGACCACGTTGGGCTGGGCATAGCGCGCCGCCCAGGTCACCGGGAACACCAGCAGGTAGGCGCCGACATAGGCCACGGCGGGTGAGAGCACCAGCGGCAGGACAACCTGTAGCAGCAGGGACTGGTCCACGCCGCCCACGCCGGCCCCGCCCACGGCCAGGCTGGCGAGCCCCGCTCCGGCCAGCCCGCCCACCAGGGCGTGCGTGGATGAGGCCGGGATGCCGCGCCACCACATCAGCACGCCCCACACGCAGGCGCTGGCCAAGGCGGCAGCCAGGATGCCGAGGCCGCTTTCGCCGTCCGGCAGGTGGATCCACGTATGGCTGATGGCAACCGCTGCGGTGGCGCTGAGCAAGGCGCCCAGGAAGTTGAAGAAGGCGGCCAGCAGCACAGCCACGCTGGGAGTGAGTGCCCGGGTGCGGACGGCCAGTGCCACGGACGTGGAGACGTCCCTGAAGCCGTTGAGGAAGGCAAACGCCGCAGTCAGCAGGACCACAGCGCCGAAAGCGACTGCTGTCACGTCAGGATTCCTTGACGATGATGCTGCCTACCTGGGTGGCGATGCGCCGCATGTCCTTGGTGACCTCCACCAGCTGGTTCGCGACGTCGCGGTTACGGGAATACTGTGCCCATTTCATGTCCTGGATCATGTCCGCCACCCAGATCCGGTGCGTCCGTTCCGCGCGTTTTGACAGCCGCAGGATCTCGATCCAATAGTCTTCGAGATCGTCCAGGTTGTTGAGCCGGCGCATGGCCTCCACGGTGAGTTCGGCCTGCCGGCTGATGACCTCGAGCTGGTCAGCGGCGCGCTTGGGCAGGCGGTCCAGCTGATACAGGGAGACGAGTTCGGCGGCGCCATCCAGCTTTTCGAGGGCCTCGTTGAGGTAGCGGGACAGTGCGTACATGTCTTCGCGGGGGAGCGGGTTCACAAAGCTCGTGCGCATGTGGGTCAGGAGGGCAAAGTGCAGCTCGCCGGATTTTGCCTCGTGGTTATGCATGTCGTCCACCAGCTTGGCGTGCTCGGCCGCGGGGACGCCAAGAATCTCGGCCATGGTGGCGCTTGCGAGCACGATTTGCTGGGCCATGCGGGAAAGCAGGATCAGCCCTGCAGGCTCCTGGGGGAAAAGGCGCAGCTTCACGTTGGGTTACCGGTCTCCGGGCGATGTTGGGTCGGGGGCCGCCCACTGTGACTTGACGCAGGTCAGCAACTTGTTTTGATTCTACCGGCCCGTCCCTGCGGCCTGTAAACAGGCACAAAAAATGGTGCCGAACCGGATACGCCTCTCGGCGGTAGGCCGCTCTAGGCGGCTATTTGTTGAAGCCCGGGGGTTTCGCGGCTCGACACCAGTTTCAGTGTTCTACGTTGCCTGGCCCAAGTCAACATTGACAGATTGGCGCTGGTGGGTCAGTCGAGTTCGCCCAGCCGCCAAGCATTTGCCGCGTGTTCAAGGTCCTCGGCGGTCTTCACGAGCTGGTGTGAGCTGCGGGTGAGCTTGCTCGCGTGGGCCTCGTTGCTGTGCTCGGCGCCGTCGGCGAGGGTCGCCTGGCCGAGCGCCACCACCCGGCAGAACGCAGCGGAGCGTTCCAGCGCGACGTCGAACTCGCCGTCGAACGCCCCGGACAGAATGGCGTCAGCCATGGTCCGCATTTCCTCGGCGCCGGGCGGTTCGGCGGCACC
>DASSIA010000114.1:0-21846 GCA_035692345.1 Arthrobacter sp.
GAAAGCGCCGAGGGACTCCACGGCGAGCGCCACAGCCTGATCCTGGTCGTCATGGAGCAGGGGCAGGAGTGCCTCGGCCAGCCGGGTGAGGTTCCATTCGGCGATGAGCGGCTGGTTGGCGTAGGCGTAGCGTCCGTCCACGTCGATGGAGCTGTAGACCGCGCCGGGGTTAAACCTGTCCATGAACGCACAGGGCCCGTAGTCGATGGTCTCGCCGGAGATGGCCATATTGTCGGTGTTCATCACCCCGTGGACGAAGCCCACCAGCATCCATTGCGCCACCAGGGACGCCTGGGCGGCAATGACGGCGTCGAAGAACGCGAGATAGGGCTGTTCGGCGTGCGCTGCCTCAGGGTAATGGCGGCTGATGGCATGATCCGCGAGGCGGCGGAGGAGGTCCGTGCCGCCGTTGACGCGGGCGAACTGGAAGCTGCCGACGCGCAGGTGGCTGCTCGCCACCCGGGTGAGCACGGCTCCAGGCAGCATGGTGTCCCGGCGGACAGGCCGTCCGGTGGCCACAACGGCCAGGGACCTGGTGGTGGGGATGCCCATGGAGTGCATGGCTTCACTGACGATGTACTCGCGCAGCATCGGACCGACGACGGCGAGACCGTCACCGGCGCGGGCGAACGGTGTCCGGCCTGACCCCTTGAGATGGATGTCTCGAAGCTGTCCGTGGATGTCCGTGACCTCACCAAGCAGGAGCGCACGCCCGTCGCCCAGCAGGGGCGAGTAGCCGCCGAACTGATGGCCGGCATACGCCTGGGCCACCGGAGTGGCACCCTCCGGGACCCGGTTGCCGATCAGCAGCAGCGTCCCCTCAGGCGTCCGCAGCGCGGACGGGTCCAGGCCCAGCTCACCGGCCAGCGGATCGTTCAGGACCAGCAGCTCCGGGTCAGGTGCTTCCTCCGCCTGCCAGGGAACTGCCAACTCTTCGAGTTCGCGGGCGAAACGCCCGTCAAAAGTGAGCGTTGAGGGGATTGCGGTGCTCATCCTTCAAGACTACCCGTGGCGGGCGGCCTTCATCAGAACTGCTCTGCCGGGATGCTGAAACCCAGGTCCAGAAGCCCGCGGCCTGCCTGTTCCAGGATCGGATCCATGGTCAGCGAGGCGTGGTTGAGCAGCACGTTGACGTCGCGCTGGATCCGCTGGAGCGGGTGCGCCAGGCGGTGCACGCTGCCGCCGGATCCCGTCAGGATAAGACGGACAGCCTCGGCCGACGCCGCGCCGCTGAGACCGAGGGAGAGCCGGTATTGCGCCCGCTCTTCGTCGGTGAAGGCCACAGGCCGGCGGTCATAGGAGGCGGCCACTACCCGGACCGCTTCCTGCCAGTGCAGCCGCGCCGTTGCCACGTGGCCGTAGGCCTGGGAGAACCGGGCCTGCGCGAGCGGCGAATCCGCCTGCCGCGTCTGCGTGGTCTGCTTGACCTTGCGCACCATCATCAGGTTTTGGAACACCGCCAGGGCATGTTCAGCGGCACCCAAAGCGGCGGCCGGAGCAACCATGTTCAGGAACGTGGCCATGGGGATGTGGATGTTCGGATCCGGGTGGATGTGGCTGCCGGGGTTGTCCGCGGCGGCCAGTAGGCTCCATTCCAAGGCGCGGTGCGCCGGGACAAAGAGGTTGTCCGCCCGGAGGTCGTTGCTTCCGGTCCCCCGCAGGCCGGCCGTGTGCCAAACGTCCAGCAGCTCAAGATCCGACACCGGGACCAGGCACTGCAGGCGGACATCACCATGCTGCACGGCCAGGAGCGCCCATTCGGAATGCATAATCCCGGAGGCGAAGCTCCAGCGGCCCGAAATGGCGAACCCGCCGGGAACCTTCTCCGCTACGCCCGGAGGGGCGCCGGTTGCGGCAGCCAGGGGGGCCGGTCCGTTGGCGAAGACTTCATCCTGGGCTTCCTGCGGCCATCGTGCCAGCATCCAGACGTGTTCCACCAGGTGCCCGACGCTCCAGGCCGTGGAGACACAACCCTGGGCAAGGCGGCGAACCACCTCAACATAGGTTTCCAGTCCCATGCCGAAGCCGCCCACAGCCTTCGGGGCAAGCATCTGGAACACCCCCGCTGCCTTCAGTTCGGCCATGGTGGCTTCCGGAATGCGGCGGATCTCTTCGGTTTCCGCCGCGCGTGCCCGCAGTCCGGGGATGAGGGCATCCACCCGGGCCAGCAGTTCGTCATGGGACGGAACGGCAGCAGTCAACGCGGCCGGCTGCGCCTCGGGCGGAAGGATCTCGGCCGGCAACTCGATGGTGTGTGCTGTGTGGTTGCGCTTCGCGGCCAGGTAGCCGCGATTCGCCTCCGAGAGGTGCACCCCGGTGGGGACCTGCTCCGATACCTCGACGCCGAGGGCCGTCAGTTGCCCCACTTTGTCCGGGTTGTTGGTGAGGAGGCGGATCCGGCGGGCGCCGAGCGCGCCGAGCATCTGGGCAGCAGCGCTGTAGTCCCGCTCGTCCTCGCCGCGGCCCAGGGCCACATTGGCTTCGTAGGTGTCCAGGCCTGTGTCCTGCAGGGCGTAGGCGTCGAGCTTGGAGTACAGGCCGATGCCCCGTCCCTCCTGGCGGAGGTACAGCAGGAAACCCCCGACGGCGGCAATCTCCTCGACTGCCTCGCGCAACTGGGGCCCGCAGTCGCAGCGCTCACTGCCGAACACGTCACCCGTGAGGCACTCGCTGTGCAGCCTGACCAGCGGCGCTATGCCTTCCGGACCCTGGTCCAGGAGCGTCTGTTCCCACTCACCGAGAGCGAGCAGCAGGTGCTCTTTGCCGTCGGCCAGCCCATGGAACGTCATGATCTCGGCGGTCGCTGCGAAGCCATCAGGGAAGCGCAGCGGCACGGTGACCTGGCTGCGGACGGCGGCCGGCTGTTCGTATGGCCGGGCGACAGTCTCGGACATGACGGTCATCTGGACTCCTCAGGAAGTTCGGTACTGGCAGTACTTTAATCTTGAAGTAAACCGTACAGGCCATTAGTTCACGGTGCAAGTGATTTAGGCGACCAAAAACTTCATACATGAAGTAAATGCATTAGACTGACCCTATGGAACAGGTGAGTGCGCCCCGATGGCTGAGCAACGACGAACGCGAGGTGTGGCTGTCCGTGGTCGCCGTGATGATGAAGCTGCCTGCCGCCCTGGACGCACAGCTGCAGCGGGACGCAGGCCTGAGCCACTTCGAGTACATGGTCCTGGCCGGCCTGTCCGAGGCTCCGGCCCGCACCCGTCGGATGAGCGATCTGGCCGGGTTCACGGAGTCCGGCCTCCCCCGCCTGTCCCAGGTGGTGGGACGGCTGGAGAAGCGGGGCTGGGTGAGCCGCTGCACGGACCCTTCTGATGGACGCATCACCCTGGCCACCCTCACCGACGAAGGGTTGGCGAAAATCGTCGAGTCAGCCCCGGGTCATGTGGAGGCTGTCCGTGCGCTCGTGTTTGATCCCCTCACCAAGGCGCAGTCGCGCCAGCTGGGCAGTATCGGCAAACGCATCATGGGCGCCATCGACCCCGAGGACCGCTGCCTGCGCGGCAACGCTCCCCTCTAACCGACCGTTAGGCACCGGGAATGCTCCACCCGCCGACGGTTACGACCGCCCGGGTAGCCGAAACCCGGGGTCAGACCCGCGAACTCTCATGCGTGAAGTTGGTGACGGCCGGACGGCGCGGCGGTACCGGCTCCAGACGCACATAGGGCTCGCCCGGCGCCGGACGTGGGTCCGGCTGGCCCTTGTTGGGCCAGAGCGAGAACACACGCTCCGCCTGGGCTGTGATGGACAGCGCGGGGTTGACGCCGAGGTTGGCCGAGATCGCTGCACCGTCGACGACGTGCATGCCCGGGTAGCCCCAGACCCGGTGATAGGGGTCGATAACACCGTTCTCCGGGCTGTCGCTGATGCAGGCACCGCCAAGGAAGTGGGCGGTAAGCGGCACGTCGAAGATTTCCCCCAGGGTCCCTCCGGCGCGGGTTCTGCGCCCGCCACGCTCCTGGAGGAGCCGGGCAATGACGGCCATCGCCCGGTGGCCCGGTTCGATGTAGGTCGGGTTCGGCTCGCCGTGGCCCTGGCGCGACGTCAGCTTGCGCCCGCCGAAGAACCGCCGCTTGCCGGATACTGTGAGCGAGTTGTCCCGGGTCTGCATCACCAACCCGATGATGGTCCGCTCGCTGAACTTCCACGGGGTTGGTTCAATGCTGGGAATCGCCAACGGGTCCTTGAACGCGACGCCGAGAAACCGAACCCACCGAGGCAGCCTCCCTTCGCCGGGCACCGCCAGGGTCGAGAGGGCGCCCATCGCATTGGAACCTTTTCCGTAGCGGACGTTTTCGATGTGGGTGTCCTCGTCCGGGTGGAACGAGGCGGTGATGGCGACACCTTTGGTGAGGTCCATGCCTTTGGGCGGGCGATGCGTCGTCATGGCGCCCAGGAGGGCCTCGGAGTTGGTCCGGGTGAGTACCCCGAGGGTGTCCGACAGCCCCGGCAACTGCCCGCCGTCGCGCATTGCGTGAAGCAGCGACTGCGTCCCCCAGGTGCCGGCAGCAACAACCACGTGCCGGGCGGTGAGGACCTGCCGGTCCTTGCCGCGCCTGGTCCAGGCGCCTGTGCGTTCGGTGACGATCTCGTATCCTGTCCGGGCACCGTCCGGTTTGGTCCCGCCTGCACCGGCAGGCGCTTCGGCGTCGGCGAGCGGGCGAACGGCGACGACGGTGCGCAGCGGCGTGACGAGCACGCCGAGCTTTTCGGCCAGCCCCAGATAGTTCTTCGGCAGGGTGTTCTTCGCGCCCACTCTGCAGCCAACCATGCAGTTTCCGCACTCCGTGCAGCCGGTGCGCCCTGGGCCCGCGCCCCCGAAGTATGGGTCGGGGACGCCGACACCGGGCATGCCGAAAAACACGCCCGTGGGCGTCTTCTTGAAGGTGTGCCCAACGCCGAGTTCGTCGGCGGCGGCGCGCATCAGCTCCTCCACAGGACCCTCGCACGGGTTTGTCACCACCCCCAGCATCGACTGGCCCATCCGGTAATGCGGCGCGAGTTCGTCCTGCCAGTCAGTGATGTGGCCCCACTGCCTGTCCTGAAAGAACTGCGCCGGGGGGATGTAGAGCGTGTTCGCATAGTTAAGGGAACCACCGCCGACGCCGGCCCCCGCCAGGATCAGCGCGTCCGGGAGCTTGTGGACGCGCTGGACACCGAAGCAGCCGAGTTTCGGGGCCCAGAGATACTTGCGGAGGTTCCACGACGTCTTGGCAAAGTCTTGATCCTCGAACCTGCGCCCGGCCTCAAGCACGTGGACGTCGTAGCCCTTCTCCGCCAGGCGCAGGGCTGCCACGGAGCCGCCGAACCCGGAGCCGATAACGGCGACGTCGTGATCAAGGGCGCGGCCGCCGTCGAACGCGTTCATTTTTTGCCCCCGGCCTTGAGCACGCGCAGGAGTGTGGTCAGCAGCCTGGAGTGCGCGGCATCGGACATTCCGAAAGCGGGCCCGAACGGCACCAGATGCTGGGCGGTCACTGTCTGGGCCTCGGTGAAGCGCAGGATGCCCTCGGAGCCGTGGCGCCGTCCAACCCCGGAGGCCTTCATGCCGCCCATGGGTGAGCCGATGCTGCCCCACGCCACGGAATACGCATCGTTGATGCTCACGGTGCCTGTTCGGATCATGGCTGCAAGCTCGCGGCCACGGCGGACACTGCCGGTGAACACGTTGGCGTGCAGGCCGAACTCGGTGTCGTTGATGAGCTCGACAGCCTCGGCGTCGCCCGCCACGCGGTAGATCACCACGACGGGGCCGAAGGTCTCAGCGTTGCGGCAGAGCATCGATTCGGTGACGTCGGCCAGCAGGGTGGGCTCGTAGACGTAGGGGCCGAGGTCGGGGCGGTGCCGGCCGCCGGCAAGGACGGTGGCGCCCTGCTTCCTCGCGTCCTCGACGTGGGCCATGACCGTAGCAAGCTGGGATGCCGACGCGAGGGAGCCCATGTCATTGCCGTATCCGAGCGCCGTGCCGACCTTCATGGCCTCCACTGCGGCGATCAGCTTTGCGGTGAAGGCGTCCGCCACCTCCTGGTGCACAATGACCCGCTCTGCCGACATGCACAGCTGGCCTGCCGATGCGAAGCACGTGCGGATGGTTCCGGTCACCGCCTTGTCCAGATCGGCGTCGTCGGCGATGTAGACGCCGTTCTTGCCGCCGAGCTCGAGGGAGTAACCAATGAGCCGGCCTGCCAGGGACTCCGCGACCTTGCGTCCCACGGGTGTCGAACCCGTAAAACAGGCGTAATCGGCCCGGTCCAGGACGGCCTGGCCGATGCTGCGGTCACCCAGGACCACTTGGAGAACCTCCTCGGGAAGCCCGGCGTCACGCAGAATTTCGACGCCGATGAGGGCAGAAAGGCTCGCCTGCCGGTCGGGCCGCAGCACCACGGCGTTGCCCGCCATCAGCGCGGCGATCGCGTCCGTGATGGCGAGGCTGAAGGGGTAGTTCCACGGCGAGACGATGCCGACAACACCCTTGGGATGGCGCAGCTCACGCGCCTGGGACACTACCGGATAGGCGCCCGCGCGGCGGCGGGCCTTGAGGTAGCGGGAAGCTGCGCGGCCGTAGTGACGTGCCGTCACCGCGACGTCGGCCACCTCCTCGAAGGCGTCGCCCCGGGACTTGCCCGACTCGAGCTGGATGAGGTCAAGGACGTCCTCCTGGCGGTCCAGGACAAGGTCGTGGAAGCGCTCCATGATCCGTTCGCGGTCCTTGAACGACGAGCGCGCCCATTCGACCTGGGCGTTCCCCGCCCGGGCATACGCCTCAACGACGTCAGCCTCGGTGGCCAGCGGCAGCGAAGCGAGCGGACCGCCGGTAAGGGGCGTATGAATCAGCTCAAGATGGGCGTCCGCGGAATGACGGGCGCGGGCCGCAAGGATCCGCACCCGGGCCGGATCCACGGCGAAAGTTTCAATGGGGGCGGCGCTATGGCTGGCCAGCGTCTCTGATGACATGGGCAAAGCGTACCTGATAGTTGAGTACCGTTTCTTCATTTCCATGCCAGGACACCCTATCCCCGAGTCTGGTCAATCCGGCCAGTGTGTGCTGTGCTTTGAGTAGCCGGGGAATCGGGCTGGAATTCCCGGTTTTCGGGCAATCATCCGCACGATATTAGCGTAAGGCGTCGGGAGGCGTGGCGATGGCTTCCATGGATGGAACCGTGGCACTGGTGACGGGCGCGGCCAGCGGCTTGGGAAGCGCTGTGGCAACGGGCCTTGCACGCGAAGGTGCCCTGGTGGTGGTGCTGGGGCGCACAACAGCCCGGGCCAACGACGCGATGGAGAGTATCCGCAGGCTCGTTCCGGGCGCCATCCTTGAGCCCCTGGCGTGTGACCTCTCAGACCAGTCCTCGATCCATGCGGCGGTTGCTGATTTCCTGTCCCGCCACGACAGGCTCGACGTGCTGGTCAACGCGGCGGGCGTCTTCCGAAAGGAGCGTGCAGTGACCCCCGATGGGCTTGAACTGACCTTCGCCACCAACGTCATGGCCTATTTTCTGCTGACCACTCTGCTGCTCGACGCGCTCACGGGCGCCGCCGCTGCAGGCGGTGATACCGGGACTGCGGACCGCCCCAACCCTTCGCCGCGCGTGTCCCGCATCGTCAATATTGCCTCCCGATATGGCGCGGTCAAACTGAACTTCGACGACCTGCAGACGGCGAAGGGCACGTACAGCTACCTTCGCTCGACACCGCCCACAATGCTCGCCCGGGTTCTGCTCACCCAGGAGTTCGCTGAGCGGCTGCGCGGCTCGGGCGTTGTGGCCAACGCTGTCCATCCGGGACTGGTCAAGAACACGTCGCTCCTGCAGGACGTTGGGGGCCCTTTCCTGTGGATCACGAACACGTTCGGTGCGCCGGCCGAAAAGGCCGCAGATACACCGATCTGGCTCGCCACCGCACGCGAAACAGCGGAAGTCTCCGGAAAGCTGTGGGCCAAACGCAAGGAACTCCCGACGCCGGGAATGGGATCGGACCCCGACGCCCGGCGGCGCCTGTGGGACGCGTGCGCGCATCTGGCCGGAATGCCGTGACCTTGGGCCCGGGGCGATCAGCGCAAGCATGTCAGTGACGGTGGCTTCTGGAAACGACAGGCACGGCAGCCAGCAGGATCCGGGGCTCCGAAGGCCCTTTTCCCCTGCACACGGGCGGTTTTCAGGAGTACGATGTGGGCGTCGGCAGGATTCCTGCGACTTCCTGCCGCCTGGCCGGTTCTCCACTTGAAGAGCTGGCAATCTGCGTGAAAGGGAAGGTCATGACTACCGCTTCACACCCGGCCCAGCACCACGTGATGGGGTTGACGCTTCACAACACCACCATCGGCATTGGTGCGGTTTTCCTTCTGGTTGGGGTCCTCGGGTTCATCCCGGGAGTCACCACCAATTACGGCGCCATGAACGTCGCCGGACATGAGTCCGGGGCCATGCTCCTTGGCGTCTTCCAAGTGTCCGTGCTGCACAACATCGTGCATTTGCTGTTCGGCGTGGCCGGCATTGCCATGGCCCGGACAAACGCGATGGCCCGCTGGTTCCTGCTTGGCGGCGGCATCGTGTACCTGCTCCTGTGGATCTACGGCCTGGTCATCGACATGAACGCGGCCGCCAACTTCGTCCCGTTCAACACTGCCGACAACTGGCTGCATCTGGTTCTGGGCGTCGGGATGGTCGGCCTGGGCCTCTGGCTCGGCAGGGATGCCATGGTGAAGATGAAGGGAAATGCCCCTTAGCGCCACTGTCAATGGAAAACCGACGACGGCGGCAGCCCCCCGGGGCGAAATCCTCGGGACGGCCGCCGTCGCCACCCTCGGCGTCGGCAGCTGCTGACGCAGCCGTAGCATAGCCGGGCAGTACCGGGTGATCCTGAGGTGACGCAGTGAATGACGCATCGGACAGTGGACGGCCGGAAGGTGAACCCGTCTCCCTCTGGGTTGCGACCGCCGGAACCACCGATTATCCCGGCCTGCGCGGAGATCTGGAGGTCGACGTCGCGGTCATCGGTGCGGGCATCGCCGGGCTGACCGCCGCGCTGGCGCTCAAACGCGCGGGCCGGACCGTCGCCGTCATCGAGACCGCCCGCGTCGGAACCGGCGTCACCGGCCACACCACCGGCAAGGTCACCTCCCTTCACCGCCTTGCCTACACGGAGCTTGCCCGCAAACACGGCAACGACACCGCCCGCACCTACGGGCAGGCGAACCAGTCCGCAGTGGAACATGTCGCGCAGATGGTGGCCGAGGAAGCCATCGACTGCGACTTCCGCCGCGTGGCCAACTACACCTACGCCGAAACCGACGGCGCGCTGGAGCTCGTGCGCGCCGAAGCCGCCCTTGCCGCCCGGCTCGGCCTGCCCGCCGCCTTCACCACCGAGGTGCCGTTGCCCTTCCCGGTTAAGGGTGCGGTCCGATTCGACGGTCAGGCGCAACTCCATGCCGTGAAATACCTCCAGGGCCTCGCCCGGGCGGTCAATGGTGGGGGCAGCTTCGTCGTGGAACAGACCAGCGCGCAGCGAATCCACGACGGCTCCCCCGCCGTCGTCGATACCGAACACGGCACCGTCCGGGCCCGCGACATCATCGTCGCCACGAATATGCCGTCCGGCGGCCAGGGCCTGTTCTACCTCCGGTGTCATCCGCACCGCTCCTACCTTGTCGCCGGACGCGTGGACACCCCGCCCCTGGACGCCACGTTCATCAGCGTTGACGAACCGATGCGTTCAATTCTGACCGCCACCGTCAGCGGCAGCAGCTTCGTTCTCATTGGCGGCGAGGGCCACCGCGTGTCCGAGTCCGGCGACACAGCCGTGCGGTACCGCAGACTAGCCGCCTTCGCCCACGACCGGCTGGGCGTGGACAAGGTCGCCTACCGCTGGTCAACGCAGGACGGCATCCCGCTCGACGGCCTGCCCTACGCCGGACTTATGTCCCCCACCGCCAAACACGTCTACGTGATCACCGGTCTGCGCAAATGGGGACTGTCCAACGGAACCGCCGCCGCCCTCATTCTCGCCGACACCCTCAGCGGCCGGCAGAACCCGTATGCCTCGGTGTTCAACAGCAACCGGATCACCCCCGCAGCCAGCGCGGGACGGTTCATGAGGGAGAACATCAAGACCGTTGCAGCCATCGTGGCCAGCAAACGCCGCGGGCGGCCCGGCCAGGCGGAGCTGTCGCCGGGAGAGGGCAAAGTCATCACCGTCAAAGGCGAAAGCACCGCCCTCTATAAAGACGACGACGGGCAGGTCCACGCGGTCTCCGCGACCTGTACGCATATGGGCTGCACTGTCGGCTTCAACACTGCCGACGTCACCTGGGACTGCCCCTGCCACGGCTCCCGATTCACCATTGATGGCACCGTCCTCCAAGGACCCGCCGCCAAGAACCTCCCACCCGCACCGGCGCCCTGACCGCATACAGGCCGGCCGGGAAGTGGCATCCCTTATGGAAGCTTCCCGGCCCCTGCAGTGTTGTTTGGATAGAGGCAGTTTCGTTAACGAAGGGGTTCTGCCATGATCCGGATAGCAATTGTGCTGGGGAGCACCAGGCCTTCACGGCTGGGAAAGGCGGTGGCGGACTGGGTGTATTCGCGGGCCCTGGAACGGACTGATGCGAGCTTCGGTTTCCTGGACGTCGCCGACTTCGACCTCCCCCTGCTGGATGAGCCCAGACCGCCATCGCGGGGCCAATACAGCCACGCGCACACGAAGTCCTGGTCCCAGGCTGTGGGCGGCTTTGACGGTTACATCTTTGTCACCGGAGAGTACAACCATTCCATTCCGGCGGCCCTGAAGAACGCCCTCGACTATCTCTATTTGGAATGGAACAACAAGTCAGCCGGGTTCGTCAGTTACGGCAGCGCCGGTGGCACGCGTGCTGTGGAACATCTGCGTGCGGTGGCAGGTGAGCTGCAACTGGCCGATGTGCGGGCACAAGTGGCCCTGAACCTGGCAACGGAGTTTGAAAATTACCGGATATTCAAGCCCTCGGAGGCGGCAGAGAAAAAATTGGAGGCAGTTTTCGACCAGGTCATCGCGTGGGCAGGGGCCCTGCAAGTGCTTCATCCCGTTCCGGTCGTTTCCTCCTCGCCCGCCGCATGAGGGTTAACGGCTAACCGGGCGCCGCACTTTGGCGGCGGGAGATCGGGCCCCGCGGCTGCGCTCCAGCTCCACGACGTCGCGCCCGAAGGAGACGACAAGCAGCGCCAGAGCCAAGGCGAGGGCCGTTTCACCTAACGCCGGGGGTACCCCCGGGACAAGCGCCAGAAGCAACGCGGACGGCTGGAAGGCACCGATTGCCTTCCGCGCTGCGCTCGCCGGGAGACTTCCGCGAAGGTGGGGCCGGAAGTAGCCTGCCGCGTGAAAAACGTAGTATGCGGCTCCGATGCAAAAGGTCCAGGGGCCTACCGCAACCGCAGTTGCGAACGACAGAACCAGCACCAGAGCGGCGTCAGTGCTTGTGTCCAGCCGGGCCCCCGCCGGTGACGCCGTGCCGGTACGCCGGGCGACCGGACCGTCGACGGCGTCGAGAAGGAAAGCCGCGCAACCCACCACGACGAGGAGGGGGTCCGCCGGACGCCCCGAGAACAGCCCCGGTACGGCCAACACGGCAACAAGGCCCACCAGGACGGCCCGCAGCAGGGTTATCCGGTCCGCCGGCGTTGAGAAGCGGGGTGCACGGCGAAGGATGGATCCGGCGGCACCTCCCACAACCACGGCGCCGGCGGCAAAGCCGGCAACCTGAAGCCCAAAGCCCGTGGAAAACACCGCGGAAAACCAAAAGCCCGCGACAACGTACGCTGCAACAGCGGCCTTCGCATCGGACGATGCGCGGGCCGCTGTCCTGCTACCCATCAGGAACCGGGACTCGGGGCGGACGCCCTGCGAGCGCCGGCCCGTCGCCGATGGGCGGCACCCAGCAGGCCTGCGCCGGCCAGGAGCGCTCCCGCTCCTTCCGCCACCGCGCTGAGGGACTTCTCAAAAAACCACACGGGGTCATACATCGCCGGGAATGGTCCGAAGGCCGGAATATCCACATAGCGGTACACCATCACGGCGGCGAATGCGCTCAGGGCCACCACGAAGGCCAGGGCAAAGGAGGCCCTGCTGCCGCGCAACAGAACCCACAGCGCGGCCAGCACCGCCACAGCCGATTCGAGCAGGAACAGATTGCCCTGTCCGATTCCGCCCGGAGAGGCGCCCTGGTAGCCGGGGGCCAGATGGATGTGCACCCCGGCGTCGACGAATAAAGCCAGTGCGGTCAGTACTCTCAGTGCCATGTTCATTTGACTGTCAGCGTCCCGTGCATGTTGGGGTGATAGGTGCAGTGGTAGGGGTAGGAGCCGGGTGCCGTCGGCGCTGTGAACGTGGCCGTCCCGCCGCCTCCCTTGACATCCACGTCAAATGCCCGGCCCGTGTCCGCGGTGACTGTATGGCCCGCTGAGTCCATGTTGGTGACCGTGACGACGGCGCCCGGAGCGACGGTCAGCGGCGCGCCGTATTCGAAGTCCTTAATCGTGATAGCGGGCGCTCCGGCGGCTGCTGCTGCCGCCGTCGTCCCCGGTCCGGAGGGTGCGGGACTGCCGCCGCTGGCGCCGCAACCGCCCGCAAGGAGCGCCGCCATCAGCAGCGCTGCGGCCTTGGCCTGAATAGCTCTCACGGTGACCGTCCTCGATTGCGGAAACCAGGGCCGGCCAGGCCCTGCCTGTCTTTACCATTGTGCACGCATCGGACCGAAATGGCGCCTGCGGCTGGAGCAGTCAGGGGCAAAACGGCAGGAATGCCGGCCGCAGGGGCTAGTCTCAGAACGCACAGGAGGTACATGGTGGCAGCAGTCATTCTTGGTTGGGACCCGGACCGGGAGAAGCGCTGGAACTACCGCGCCGTCGTCGAGCAGGTTGCGGAGTCCGGACGGTTCCTGGACCGCTGGAGTATTGGTCGCAGTCGGAGAATTAAGGCAGGGACGGAGGCCTGGCTTCTCCTCCAGGGAGGCCGGGACTCCGGCAAGGGTCTGCTTGGCCACGGCGTGGTGGTGTCCGAAGCCTGCGAAAGCCGAAATCCGGCTGAACCGGGCGCCGTCGGACGGTACATGAGCGTCTCGTTCGATGCACTTCTCCCCCTCGGTGAGCAGATACGCCCGGACATCCTGGTCGACGCGGTCCCCGGCATCCGTTGGGGCGGTACGGACCGACGCCCTGTGATCCCGGTCCCGTCATTGGCAGAGCCTGATCTTCGCCGGCTCTGGCGGGAGCGCGGGCCGGCGGCCATCGATCCCGCCGGGCTGGTGCCCGGGACCTACCCGCCGGAGGCCGTTACCGGGACCGAGGTGAACCGGTACGAGCGAAACCCCGAGGGACGGCGCATCTGCCTGGCATTTCATGGCACGTCCTGTGCTGCCTGCGGCTTCTCGTTTGAGACTTCGTACGGGGAGCTCGGAAAGGGGTTCATGGACGTCCACCACACGGTGCCTCCGGCAATGCTGGGGAGCGGCTACCAGCTGGACCCTGTGGCCGACCTTGTGCCACTGTGCGCCAATTGCCATGCCATGGCCCATCTTGGCGTCAGTACCCCGCGTACAGTCTCGGAATTGCGGAACGTCCTTGCCGCGTCAGGCCACCTGCTGGGTGAAGCGGTCAGTGAAGCAGCACTTGAGGCACACGAGGATGCCCGTCGCATCCTCGAAGGGCCCCGCGCGGACAGTCAATGAATCACAGCTGACCCCCAGCTCGCTGAAGGCTTCCTGTCAGCCGGCGCCCGGAGGATAAGGGTGTCCGTTCGGTAAATTCTCCGTGAAGGATTCGTCACTCATCTTCCATGCGCGGGTCAGATATCGGAGACTAGGTCAACGGTGTGCTCCGTACGCCGGGAAAGCAGGGCTCTTATGAACGATCCGATCACCCTGATGGCAATGACCGGGCCCAGGGGCGACCGGCCCACTCGCGTCCAGCTCCGGGTTTTGGAACCCGCTGACCTGCCCGAGCTCCGCCGTGTTCAACAGCATGCCTACCTCGAGGGGCCGTTGCGGCCCGGCAACCCTGACAGCCCGTGGACCGGTACTACCAGGGACGAGGTCCTTGGCCGGACCGTCGAGGCGGCCTCGCTGGTATCGTCAGGCCCGGACGGGCAGATCACCGCCGCCATCATCGTCACCGAACAGGACGGCGGGGCGGTCATTACGGAGCTGTTCACACACCCTGATCATCGCCGGCAAGGCCTGGCCGAAGAACTGCTCCGGCAGGCACTCCACGTCCTGCACGAACTGGATCACGCCACGGTGACCGTGACGGTGGACGATACCAACTCGGCGGCCATTGCCCTGTACCTTTCGCGGGACTTCCGCCGGCTCATGGACGACGATCCCGACAGCGACTACGACTGAGCCCGTCCTTCAGATTCCTGCTCCCGTGCCTGCCCGAAGTAGAAGGGGCCGGGTTCGCACGCCTTCACTGGGGGCCGCGAGCCCGGGACGGGCGCCGTCCTGGGCCGTATCCGCCGACTGCCGGGCTGCTCCACAATGGATGCTGGAAACGGCCCGCCGCCCGTCAAATGGAAACCGCGGATGCGGGTGCAGCGGACTGCGCAGCCTGTGAGACTTTGCAGGCCTCGAAGATGAATGGAGCACACAATGCGTGCATGGTGGGTTGGGGAACCTGGCCCTATCGCTTCAGGGCCGCTTGTTTGGGGCCAGCGGCCCGATCCACAACCGGGGCGGCGGGAGCTCCTGGTCAGCGTCCGAACGTGTGGTGTCTGCCGCACGGATCTGCATTTGGCCGAGGGTGATCTCGTCCCTCGGATGCCGAATGTAGTACCCGGCCATGAAGCAGTGGGAATTGTCAGCGACACGGGCGAAGGGTGCGTGAGGTTCCAACGCGGTGACAGGGTCGGAGTGGCCTGGCTGGGGGGAACCTGCGGGAGCTGCGCGTATTGCCACCGAGGCGACGAGAACCTCTGCCTCTCCCCTGTCTTCACCGGATGGGACAGGGACGGCGGATATGCCGAACAACTCACGGTGTCCGAGGATTACGCCTACGCCATCCCGCCCCAGTTCCCGGACGAGCAGGCCGCCCCTCTATTGTGCTCCGGCATCATCGGGTACCGGGCGCTCAAACGCGCCGCCGTTCCGCCTGGTGGCCGTCTGGGCATCTATGGTTTCGGAGGGTCGGCCCATCTCACGGCACAGATGGCGCGCCACCAAGGGGCGCAGGTCTACGTGATGACCCGTTCGGAGCCGGCCCGTGAACTGGCGCGTGAACTGGGCGCCGTGTTTGTCGGCGACACGTACGATTCCCCGCCAAGCCCGCTTGACTCGGCGATACTGTTTGCCCCTGTCGGGGACCTTGTCCCTGTGGCGCTCAAGGCGTTGGACCGGGGTGGGACCCTCGCCGTTGCGGGCATCCACCTAAGCGATATACCGCCATTGAACTACTCCGCGGATCTCTTCTACGAGCGACAGCTCCGCAGTGTTACCGCCAATACCCGTGCGGACGGCGAAGAGTTCTGGTCGCTGGCCGCGGAGATCCCGCTGGCTCCCACCACAACGGTGTATCCATTGGCGGAAGCCGATCAGGCCCTGAAGGACTTGGCGTCCGACCGGATTACCGGGACTGCCGTGCTGAAGGCCTGAAGCTGTGGACCACCGGAATTTGCCGCCGGGTGGGAGACCCAAGACTTTTTGCTCTTTCTTCCGTGGGGACCAGCTGGGTAGGCTCAGCCTTATGGTGAATTCAGAGTCCAGGCCGGACACCGAAGTGCTCAGTGTTCACGAATGCTGGAAGTACCTTAGGTCTTCTTCCGTCGGCAGGGTTGCGGTCGTCAGTGGGGACGCCCCCGAGATCTTTCCAGTCAACTATGTACCCGACGAGGGGACAGTGATCTTTCGGACGGGACCCGGCACCAAACTCGATGCAGTCCTCGCCGGTCAAACGATCGCGCTCGAAGCCGATGGTTTCAACACCTACGGGACAATTGCCTGGAGCGTCATCGTCAAGGGACATGCCGAAATTGTCACGGAAGATGAAGAACTGCTGGAGTCGGCATCAATTGAACTCTCGCCCTGGGAAGCGGGCGCCAAAGACCACCTGGTCCGGGTCACGCCGTCGGAAATGAGCGGTCGCAGGTTCGTGATCAGCCCACCGTCCCGGTGGTGGCCCCCACGGGAATCCTGACCCTGGTCGAGAGGGAGTCCGGCCTCTCTTTGAACCGCGACTAGGACCAAAGCCTCTGGGATTGACTCCCTGTGATTCGCATTCTGGAAGGGTCAGCCGGTTCAGGCCTGACCGGATCCAAGACAAGGAGGCAGGCATGACGGACTTAATCAGGTGGTTCGACACCCGTCGCTCACCCATCGAGATGATCGAACGGCTCTTCGAAGGTGATCTGGCGGCATCCGGGATTCGTGTCGAACAAGTGGTTGAAGGCACCACCCTGGTCGTTCGCGCCGAACTGCCGGGGATTGATCCGGAGAAAGATGTTGAAATCACCCTTGGCGACGGGTTCCTCGAAATACGGGCTGAACGGCAGGAGAGCGAGGAGCATAAGGACAAGGACAGCTACCGATCGGAATTCCGTTACGGCTCCTTCGTGCGCAGGCTGCCTCTGCCTGACACCGTCCAACGGGACGACGTCTCCGCTTCATACAAGGACGGCGTCCTCGAGGTGCGGGCTCCGATTCCGGAGAAGGTCCAGCCCCAGTCCGCTCAAAGGATCCCGATAACGCGAGAGTAGGAAACATGGTCCAGCCGCTCGGCTGGACCATGCCGTGACTTCCGGCCCTACAGACCGGGTCAGCCGCCGGTCACGCTAGCGGAGTACGGAATCACCCTTATCGCGGGAGGAAAGTCATGGGCGGGGAAGCATCCACAGCCAGGATCGTTGTTGGTGTCGATGGATCGGAAGCCTCCATCGAGGCCCTGAGGAAGGCCCAGAGCCTTGCAGTGCCGTTGGGAGCGCAAATCGAGGCCGTTGCTTATTGGGAGTTCCCTCAGGTCTATGGAGGCTACGTGGCAATGGGCATCGATAACTTCGCGGAAGGCGCCGGACAGATCCTCAAGGACTCCCTGGAGAAGGCGTTCGGTCCGGAATTGCCGGACAACGTCGTCACCCGCGTTGTCCGTGGCCACGCCCGGGAATCCCTCATTGAGGCCAGCCGGGAAGCGGACATGATCGTCCTGGGCAGGCGCGGCCACGGAGGATTTGGCGGCCTGCTGCTTGGATCGGTGAGTTCAGCCTGTGTTGCCCACGCCCACTGCCCGGTCCTTGTTGTCCATGCACCGGAAAAGAGTTGAACGGCACCGGCTGTCGGCACGCGCTGTTTCCGTCGCCGAGGTGACCGTCGCTACGTGCACCTAGCCTGAGTTTGGGTCCTGGCGCCAGGCGTCGACGGCGCTCTCCAGTGTCGGATAGTGCCGGGCTTGCCCGAGGCGGGTCTCCAGCCCGAATCTCGCAAGTTTGTCTTTAATTGGTCCCTTGAGTTCGGCAAACACCAACACGGTTCCTTGGGCGTGAAGGTATTCGTCGAGCTGGACGAGTTGTTCGACGGCCGTGCTGTCGATCCCCGTGATGGCCTCCGCCGCAACAATGACACCATGTATCGGGGCCGGGGACCGGTCCACGAGTGAGCGGACATGATCCACGAAAACTTGGCCGTTGGCGAAGAACAGCGGAGCATCGAAACGCACAATCGCCAGGCCAGGAATCCTTGTACCCTCGGGGTGGCGGGTTACATCGTGAAAGCCGGGGACGCCCTCTACCAGTACCAACTCGGTCCGGTAGGGCGACATCGCCCTCGCGACGAACACCGCCAGCGAAAGGCCCACGGCGACGACGACCCCGATCAGGACACCCAGGAACACCACCCCCACGAACGTCGCCGTCATCAATGAAGCCTCCGTGAGGCTGCTTCTGAACAGCGCGTACATGCCCTTGAGGTCAATCATCGATGCGGCCGCCACCACGACGACGGCCGACAGGACACTCGATGGCAAGTACTGTGTGGCGTCCGGGGCGATTTGCATGAACGCGAGCAAGAACAAAGCAGAGAAGATGCCTGCCAACCGGGTCCGGGCGCCGGCATGAATCGCCACAGGGGTCCTCGATGTACTGGCCGAGACCGGGAACCCCCCGAACAGCCCGGCGGCTGCGTTGGCAGCCCCCAGGCCCAGCATCTCCCGACCCCCGTCAACGGCGTTTCCGGCCCGGAGGGCAAGGGTTCGTGACAGGACAGTGGTGTCAGCGAAGGCCAGGAGTGCTATGCCGGCGGCGGGTCCTGCCAGAGCCGCTATGTCGGCTGGGCCCAGCCTGTCGAGGGCCGGGGCCGGCCAGCCTCCGGGGAGGGCGCCGACCATACGGACGGTTCCCTCGAGGCGAAGCAGGAACCCTGCCAGCATGGACCCGGCAACCGCACCGAGCACCCCGAGCATGCGCCATCTGGGGGAAGATCGGGAGGTCACTACAAGCAAGGCCAGCACGCACGCACCGATCAAAGCCGCCGCGAGGTTCGTGTCCCCGCGCTCCAAGTGAATCAGGATGGCCGTCAGCTGCTCCCAGACGCCGCTGGCCGCGCTTGAGTCCTCAAGTCCCAGCAGGCCCGGGAGCTGGTTCACGGCGATGACCACGGCTATGCCCGCAAGGTACCCCGTGCGGATCGGTTTCGAGAGCAAGTTGCTCAAAAACCCCGCCCGCAGCAGGAATCCGAGGATCAGTATTGCCCCGACCAGCACAGACAACAGTCCTGCAAGGGAAATGGCGCGCCGGGGATCCCCGGCGGCCAGCGGTAACACGGCAGCGGCAATCAGTGGCGCTAAGGAGGAATCCGGACCCAGGATGAGGACCTTGGACGGGCCCAGAATCCCGTAGACGAGAAGTGAGGTGATGGACGCGTACAAGCCTGCAACTGGCGGCAGCCCGGCGGCAAGCGAGTATGCCATCCCGGCAGGGACCAACAACACGCACAGCGAAGCACCGGCACCCAGATCCGCGAGTGCAAACCTCCAGTCGAGGGGACGGTGTCCGTCGATGAATCGGGGTTCTTTTCTGCCACCGGTCATCGGACGCCCGCCTTTCCCCGGGAAGGAAACCCACCCTCTATTTTGTGGTCTTGACCCGGCGTATGCGGGTGATGATGGTGGGGCAAGCCAACTGGGCAAGGACGGCGTGGGCGGTTGAGCCCAGCAGGAGACGCTTGATTCCTCCCCGGCCTCGGCTGCCGAGGACCAGCAGGTGCGCGTTCGAGGCGGCTTCAGCAAGGGCTTGGGCCGGTGGATCGGTGGCCAGGACCCTGTGGACGACGAGGTCGGGGTACTTTTCCGCCAGACCGGCGACTGTCTCGGCGAGGACCAGCCGTCCTTCTTCCATGAACTGCTGGATGAAGCTGCCCTCGGGCAAACCCTTTTGCACCCAGGCGCCGGGAATCGGGTAGGCGTGCAGCACGGTCAGTTCCTGTCCTTCACGGTCTGCCTCGGCTGCAGCGAAGGCTACGGCTTGAGTTGATTCCTCCGAACCGTCGACCCCGACGACGACCCCGTGGCGGTTGTTCGTCGTCTCTTCTCCAACGACGGCCACGGGGCAGAGTGCCACGGAAGCGATCTGCAAGGCGCGGTCGGTCAGCCGGCCTCCCGGCCTGACATGGGTCCCGGAGCCGATGACCACCAAGGAAGCCTTCTTGGACCTCTTGCGAAGGGCGTACCCGGCGGTGCCGGAGATCAGTACGGTTCGAACATCAACTGTCGGTTCCACCCCGGCTGCGTGGGCTTTGGCCTTGGTCAGAAGCTCTGTCGCGGCCTTGTTGGCCATCTCGTTGTAGGCAAAGGATTCAGCCATCCAGCGGTCATCCACCGCGTGCACGAGGTCCACAGGCAGCTTCAAAGCCGCGGCCCGGCGCATTGCCCAGGTCACCGCGGCTTCGTTGGCCCCGGAGTCGTTGATGCCGACGACTATCGGTTCTTTCATGGCGTGTCCGGTCTTCCTCGGGAATGTCTTCGGCCGTTGGCGGCCTGTGCGGGTTCAGCCTCCATGCCGGCTACCCCATCTCCGCGGGCCCCATGGACGGAGAGGAGCTCGGACGCCTTCGGATCCGCAGGGAATCGATGCGCTTCGTTGCCAGGTATGCCCCTGCACTCATGATGGTGAAGCCGATGATCCCCAAAGCCGGGGTGTGGGCCGCAACACCGGCCAACAGCACAAGGCACCCGACGACGGCGCCGAAGATGCCGGAAGCCAGGTGCCTCCGCGTGGCCGGCCCGGGCATCGATCCCATCTTGGACGCGAACTTGGGGTCATCGCGCTCCAGTTCCTGGGCGATCTTTTCCAACATCTTCTTCTCGTGTTCGGAGAGAGCCATCATCGGCCTCCTTTGCCGGCATGGGTGCGGATTGCTTGTGTAACTGCGGGTTGTCGAGCGGGACTTCTTCGAGGTATTCGGGGACCCGCGCGTTCCAGCCCAGTTCGCGTTTAATGCGGCGACGCAGGGCATCGGAGGCGTCGGGTTCGCCGTGGGTGATGTAAGTCATTTGAGGCGCTTGGCTTGCCGTGCGCATCCAGCGGATGATTCCGTCGGCATCGGCGTGTGCGGAGAATCCTTCAATGTGTACGACCTCGGCCCGTATCGGGACATCCTCACCGTAGATCCGGAGTTCCCTCGCTCCTGCGGCCAAGTCGGCGCCGCGTGTTCCTCCGGCTTGGTAGCCACTGAGGATCAGGGCATTTTTCGGATCCGGACCATAGGCCTCAAGGTGGTGAAGGATCCTTCCCCCGGTGACCATGCCACTGGCGGAGATGATGATCATGGGTCCTCCCCTCAGGTTGAGAAGCTTCGAATCGTCGGCGGTGCGTGTCATGGTGGCCAGCTTGTACATCTCTTCGAATTCGTCCACCGGGAGGCGGTGTTCGTCCGGGTGCTGCCGGTACATGTAGGAAGCGTCGATGGCCATTGGACTGTTGAGGTAGATCGGAATGTCCGGGATAAGGCGCTTGCGGCGGAGCCGGGAGAGGTGGAGCATCAGGGTTTCTGCGCGGCCAACGGCGAAGGCCGCAATCATGATGACTCCCCCGCGTTTGGCAACGCGGGACACGACCGCGCCGAGTTCGGCTGCCGGGTCCTGGTCCGGGTGGGTCCGGTTGCCGTACGTGGATTCGGTGACAAGGATGTCGGAGGTTTCCAGTTCCCGGGGCGGGAACATAAGGGGATCGTCGGCGCGGCCCAGATCTCCGGTGAAATGTATGGAGTGCCCCTCGACGTTGAGGTGGATCTGGGCTGCACCGAGGATGTGTCCGGCCGGGAGGAAGGTGGCTTCGATTCCATCTCCGAGATCAAGCGGCGCATCGAAGTCCTGGGTCTCGAAGGAGTTCAGCGACCTGACCGCATCGGCGGCGGTGTAGACGGGCAATGCCGGAACGTGCACCGACGAGCCCCGATGGTCGGCGTAGCGCGCCTCTTCTTCCTGGAGGTGGCCGCTGTCCGGTAGCAGCAACTTGCAGAGTTCGGTTGTCCCGTGGGTTGCGTAGACCGGCCCGGTGAAGCCGTCGCGCACAAGCGCCGGAATGTATCCCGTATGGTCCAAATGCGCGTGCGTGATGAGTACAGCATCGATCGAACGGGGGGCGACAGGAAAAGGGATCCTGTTGCGGTCGCGGATACGTTTGAAGCCTTGGAAGAGACCGCAGTCGACCAGTATCCGCATGTCCCGGGTTTCGAGCAGATAGCGGGACCCTGTGACGGTGTCGGTCGCTCCCAAAAAGCGCAGACGCGCCGGTGCGGTGCTGTTCATGCTGGCCTCCTCGATGTTGGCAGTGCCGGGCATCCGGCGCTGGCCGGATGCCCGTTTCGGAATTGCACGGCTAAGGGG
>DASSIA010000115.1:0-6678 GCA_035692345.1 Arthrobacter sp.
CATCGACCAGCGCGACTCTGGCCTTCCCGGCGGGAAGCCCGGGTCCAATGAATTCGTCTTCTACGACGGACCGCCCTTCGCCAACGGACTGCCGCACTACGGCCACCTGCTGACCGGCTACGCCAAGGACCTGGTGGGCCGCTACCAGACCCAGCGCGGCCGCCGCGTGGAGCGCCGCTTCGGCTGGGACACCCACGGGCTGCCCGCCGAGCTGGAAGCCATGAAGCAGTTGGGCATGACGGACAAGACCCAGATCGAGACAATGGGCATCGACAAGTTCAACGATGCCTGCCGCGCCTCCGTCATGAAGTACGCGGACGAATGGAAGAGCTACGTCACCCGCCAGGCCCGCTGGGTGGATTTCGACAACGACTACAAGACCCTCAACGTCGAATACATGGAATCGGTCCTGTGGGCGTTCAAGCAGCTGCATGAGAAGGGCCTGACCTACAACGGCTACCGCGTGCTGCCGTACTGCTGGAAGGACGAAACACCGCTGTCCAACCATGAGCTGCGCATGGACGACGACGTCTACAAGAACCGCCAGGACCAGACCGTGACGGTGACGTTCCCCATCACCGCGGGGGAGTCGGAGTTGTCGAAGCGTCTCGCCGGCGTCCAGGCCCTCGCCTGGACCACCACCCCGTGGACGTTGCCCACCAACCTGGCGCTCGCCGTCGGGCCTTCCATCACCTATGCCGTCCTGCCCGCCGGGCCCAACGGCATCAAGGCGGCGTCGCCGGACGCGCCGGTCACCGGAAGTTTCCTCTTGGCCGCGGACCTGCTGGCCGCATACGCGAAGGACCTGGGCTATGAGGATGCGGACTCGGCCGAGGCCGCCGTCACGTCCACCCACACCGGCGCTGAACTTGAGGGCCTGGCCTACCAGCCGCTCTGGAACGACTTCAACGACACCGAAAAGTACGGCACCCAGAACGCCTGGCGCTTCCTCGTGGCTGACTATGTCACCACCACCGACGGCACCGGCATCGTCCACCAGGCACCTGCCTACGGCGAGGACGACCAGAAGGTCTGTGAAGAGGCCGGCATCCCGGTGGTCCTGTCCGTGGACGAAGGCGCCAAGTTCCTGCCGCTGTTCAGCCACGGCGACCTGCACGACATCGTGGGCCTGCAGGTATTCGATGCCAACAAGCCCATCACACAGGTGCTGCGCGCCCAGGGACGGCTGGTCCGCCAGGCCAGTTACGAGCACAGCTACCCGCACTGCTGGCGCTGCCGCAACCCCCTGATCTACCGCGCGGTGTCCTCCTGGTACGTGGAGGTCACCAAGTTCAAGGACCGGATGTCCGAACTGAACCAGGAGATCAACTGGATCCCCGGCAACGTCAAGGACGGCCAGTTCGGCAAGTGGCTGGCCAACGCCCGCGACTGGTCCATCAGCCGCAACCGCTACTGGGGCAGCCCCATCCCGGTGTGGCAGTCCAGCGACCCCGAGTACCCGCGCACCGACGTCTACGGCTCCCTGGCCGAAATCCAGGCGGACTTCGGCCGCCTGCCCCTGAACAACGCCGGCCAGGTAGACCTGCACCGGCCGTTCATCGACGAACTGACCCGCCCCAACCCGGACGATCCGCGCAGTCCCGAAGAGGGCCAGTCCGTGATGCGCCGCGTCGAAGACGTCCTGGACGTCTGGTTCGACTCCGGCTCCATGCCGTACGGACAGGTGCACTACCCGTTCGAGAACGAGGCCTGGTTCGACACACACAACCCGGCCGACTTCATCGTGGAGTACATCGGGCAGACCCGCGGTTGGTTCTACATGCTGCACATCCTGTCCACGGCGCTGTTCGACCGCCCGGCATTCCGGAACGTCATCAGCCACGGCATCGTGCT
The DNA here is from genome assembly GCA_035692345.1 of Arthrobacter sp. Lineage (GTDB taxonomy): Bacteria > Actinomycetota > Actinomycetes > Actinomycetales > Micrococcaceae > Arthrobacter. Next base: position 1,855 of record DASSIA010000115.1, read on the forward strand.
GGGCTCGGACGGCCAGAAGATGTCCAAGAGCCTGCGAAACTACCCGGACGTGTCCGAGGTGCTGGACCGTGACGGTTCAGACGCTATGCGCTGGTTCCTGATGTCCAGCCCCATCCTCCGGGGCGGCAACCTGGTGGTCACCGAACAGGGAATCCGCGACGGCGTCCGCCAGGTCATCCTGCCCCTGTGGAACGTGTACAGCTTCTTCACGCTGTACACCAATGCCGCGAACGGTGGCGCCGGATATGACGCGAAGCTCCGCTACGACGGGTACACCGACACCCTGGACCAGTACCTGCTGGCCAACACCGGTGACCTGGTCCGCACCATGACCGTCCGGTTGGACAGCTACGACATCTCCGGCGCCTGTGACGAACTCCGCAGTTACCTGGACATGCTCACCAACTGGTACGTCCGGCGCAGCCGCCAGCGCTTCTTCGACGAGAATGTTGACGCCTTCGATGCGCTCTACACGGCGTTGGAGACCGTGTGCCGGGTGGCCGCCTCGCTGCTGCCGCTGGTGTCCGAGGAGATCTGGCGCGGCCTCACCGGCGGACGCTCCGTGCATCTGGCTGACTGGCCGGACGCTGACCTGTTCCCGGCCAACGCTTCCCTGGTGGAGGCAATGGAGCTGGTGCAGCAGATCTGCTCCACCGGATCCTCGCTTCGCAAGGCCGCCAACCTCCGCGTCCGCCTGCCGCTGCAGGAACTGACCGTGGTGGCACCCGGCGCGGATGCGCTGGGAGGCTTTGCCGGCGTCGTCGCCGATGAACTGAACATCCGCTCGGTCCGCCTGCTCGACGCCGGGAGCGCCTCCCCGGAGGAATTCGGAATCGAACAGAAACTCGTGGTCAACGCCCGCGCCGCGGGCCCGCGGTTGGGCAAGAACGTCCAGCAGGCCATCAAGGGCGCCAAGTCCGGCGACTGGTCTGTCCAGGAAATAAACGGCTCCGGTGTCGTTGTTTCTGGCGGCCTGGAGCTGGAGCCGCAGGAATACACGCTGGAGACAGTGGTGGCCGAGGCCGACGGCGGTGCTGCGGCTACCAAAAAGGTTGCGGTCCTGCCGGGCGGCGGCTTTGTTGTGCTCAACACCGATGTCACGCCCGAACTTGAGGCCGAAGGGACGGCCCGGGACATGGTCCGCGCCATCCAGCAGGCCCGCAAGGACGCCGGGCTGAACGTCAGCGACCGGATCCGCACCACCGTCACGGCTGAGCAGACCGTGCTCGACGCCCTGCTGGCAAACGCCGGGCTCGTCAAGACCGAAACCCTGACCCTGGAGCTGGCTACCGTTCCGGCTGATTCAGGCGAACCGCACATCACCGTCGAAAAAGCAGAGGCCTGAGCCATGACTGACGAATTTTCCGTGGAAAGTGTCTACGCCGAGCTGCTGGGGCGTGCACCCGAAAACAAGATGGAGCCGCGGCTTGCCCCGCTGTTCCGGGCCATGGACGTGCTGGGGGAGCCCAACAAGGCATTCCCGATCATCCACGTGACCGGTACCAACGGCAAGACCTCCACCGCCCGGATGATTGAAGCCGGCCTGCGCGCGCACGGCCTGAGCACCGGCCGCTACACCAGTCCGCACCTGTCCAAGGTCACCGAGCGGATCAGCATCGACGGCCATCCCGTGTCTGACGAAACGTTCGTCCGGATCTGGGACGAGATCCGCCCGTACCTGGCCATTGTGGATAGCGAACTGGAGGCCGAGGGCCAGCCCCGGCTCACCTACTTCGAGTGCCTGACCATCCTGGGCTTCGCGGTCTTCGCTGACCAGCCGGTCAACGTGGCTGTGATCGAGGTGGGCCTGGGCGGCATCACCGATGCCACCAATGTGGGCGACGGCCTGGTTTCCGTGGTTACCCCCATCTCCCTGGACCACACTGACCTGCTGGGCGATACCACCGAGGACATCGCCTATGAGAAGGCCGGCATCATCAAGCCCGGAGGCTACCTCATCAGTGCCTCGCAGCCCGTTGATGCTGCCCAGGTGCTGCTCGAGAAGGCCAAAGAGGTGGGCGTTCCGTTCCGGTTCGAAGGCGTGGAGTTCGGCGTCGAGTCCCGGACGGTTGCCGTGGGCGGCCAGGTAGTGAGCATCCAGGGCATCGCCGGAAGGTACCCCGAACTGTTGCTTCCTCTGCACGGCGCGCACCAGGCCCAGAACGCGGCCGTAGCGGTAGCCGCCCTTGAGGCCTTCTTCGGCGGCGAAAAGGAACTCGACGCCGAAGTACTCCAGGAAGCCTTCGCGTCCGTCACGTCCCCGGGCCGGCTTGAAGTTGTCCGGACGGCGCCGACCATCATCGTGGACGCGGCCCACAACCCGGACGGCATCCGGGTCTCAGCCGAGGCCATCCAGGAGGCGTTCAGCTTCACCCGGCTGGTGCCGGTGGTGGGGGTCCTGAAGGAGAAGGATGCGGAGGAAATCCTGCGCCAGCTCAAGGAATCCTTGGGAGACCTTGCCGAGGAATACTGCTTCACCCAGTCCAACTCGCCACGGGCCGTGCCCGCAGCCGAACTGGCTGAACTCGCCGTGGAAATGGGCTTCGGCGAAAACAACATCCACATCGCGGAGAAACTCGACGACGCCCTGGAATGGGCTGTGGAACGCGCAGAAGCCAACGACGACCTCGCCGGCGGCGTGTTGGTGACCGGGTCCATCACCCTGGTGGCCGAAGCCCGGATCCTGCTCGGAAAGACGGAGGCCTAGCCATGGCCAAGCTGACCAAGGCCCAGCGTGAATGGCGTCCCGGGATGCCTAAGAAGCGCCGCTCCACCAAGGTCATGTTCGCCTCCACCGTCCTGCTGCTTGAGGCGTTTGTGGTGTTCTTCGCAACGCTGGCCGTGTTCGGACTCAAACGCGGCGAGTTCCCGCCGGCCCTGATCCTGGGGATCGGCATAGCCCTCAGCGTGGTCATGGTCCTGGCCTGTGCCGTTCTGTCCAGGCCATGGGGCGTGGCGCTCGGCTGGATCCTGCAGATTGTGCTGATCCTCAGCGGCATCGTTGAACCCATGATGTTCCTGGTGGGCGCGCTGTTCGGCCTGGCCTGGTGGTATGGAATCCGTACCGGCATCAGGATCGACTCCGAAGCCGCGCAGCGCGAGCGGGCACAGGCCGAGTGGAATGCCGTGAACGGTGACACCCCGCCGGCCTCGTAGAATTGTTCCGAAACCCACCCTCGCTTACGCATTGGAGCAGCCATGACCATTGAGCGCACCCTGGTACTGATCAAGCCCGACGGCGTTGCCCGCAACCTCAGCGGAGCCATCCTGAGCCGCATTGAGGCCAAGGGCTACACCCTCGCTGAACTGAAGAAGGTTGACGCCAGCCGGGAACTGCTGGAGCAGCACTACGAAGAGCACGTGGGCAAGCCCTTCTACGAGCCGCTGGTTGAGTTCATGCTCAGCGGACCGGTGGTGGCCGCGATCTTCGAAGGCCACCGCGTTATTGAAGGCTTCCGGTCCCTGGCCGGCACCACCGATCCCACCACCGCAGCGCCCGGCACCATCCGCGGCGACTTCGGCCGCGACTGGGGCCTGAAGGTCCAGCAGAACCTGGTCCATGGCTCAGACTCCGTGGACTCGGCCGAGCGCGAAATCAAGATCTGGTTCCAGGACTAAGTCCTGCCCCCACCCGCCTCATCGAGGTGACAGCTAAGGCCAATGTCCGCGCCGGACATTGGCCTTAACTGTCACCTCGCGGCGGTTTACGCGATCTTAGAAGCCTGAGGTCCCGGCGAACACCTGGATGAACGCGAAGAAAATGGTGGCGATGACAGCCACGTACAGCAAGGCGGTGATGATCCAGCCCGATTCGCCCAGCACGCGTGCCGCCCCTGCCGGGAGGGGAATGACCCCGTGGACGACGTTGCGGATGGTGACCCAGACGAACATCGGAATCATCGCGGCCCAGACCACCATGCAGAACGGGCACAGGATGTGGATCGAGTACAGGGCCTGGGACCACAGCCACACCACAAAAGCGAAGCCCAGGGTGACGCCGGCCTGCAGCCCCAGCCAATACCAGCGGGCGAAGGTGGCGCCGGACAGCAACGCCATGCCCACGGTGATAATAATGGCGAACGCCACGATGCCAATGAACATGTTGGGGAATCCGAACACCGAGCTCTGCCACGTTTTCATCACGTCGCCGCAGGAGATCCATGGGTTAACGTCGCAGACGGTCACGTGGTTCGGATCCTTGAGGACCTCAAGTTTCTCCAGGACCAGTGTTCCCGAGGCCAGCCAGCCGATGACGCCCGTGATAACCAGCAGCCAGCCAAAGGGCCGGTTCCGGGCCATCGGCGGCACAGTCCCGTGCGTGGCAGGCGACGGCCCTGCAGGAGGGGAGGCGGCCGGCATGTCGGTGCCGTGGGAGGAAATGCTGGGCATGGTGTGTGGCGTCCTTTGCGTCGGGTGCTCCTTTGCCCCGATTGTATCGCCGGCGGCTGGAGGGAGTACCCGGCCCGCGCCTCGCGGACTGATTCATTGCTCTTGCTTCGGCTGTCTTTCAGCCAGGGTGTGAGAGAATGAACGTGGCTGGAGGCCGACCCACATTCGGACTCCGGTCCGGTGGCTTGTTTCAAGACCGCCAATGATGAGCAGGGCATGCTTCGGATCCTCTGATCCGGCTTCCCGCAATTCCATTGGTCGGCACCTGGTTGTGGCGTTTAGAACAACGGGTTCCAGGACACAGCCGACGGCTCCCACGGGCTGCCGCACCCCTCTGCCGGTGCGAACCTGGGAGTATCCACTTGACTTCTGTCAACGCCTGCGGGTTTTGACAATATGTGCCCCAATGGGTGCCGGATGTGGCGGTACGTCGGG
>DASSIA010000116.1:0-8748 GCA_035692345.1 Arthrobacter sp.
TGGCCGCCGCCAACAACGCCGATTACTGGAAAAGTCACATATGCCAGCCTACAGAAGAGCTCACCGGATCCCGGCTTCGGGACGCCGGGGAGCCCGCTTTTGGGGTATTTCTGCTCCCGCTTCGCCGTCCGCGGGGGCTGGTACACAGTTTTCGGGGCTAAAATGGGCCTCTGGCCGTGTGGCCCATTGAACGGACGGCCATGGAGGGTCATGTTTAGCGCACTTGCAGATCGTATCCGGGGGCTCGCCTCACTTTTTTGGCGTGAGGTGGCCAAATTCGGAGCCGTGGGTGGCGTTGCCTTCGTCATTGACAACGGACTGACGTACTACCTCATGCACGGCCCGATGACGGACAGCGAAGCCAAGGCGCGCCTCGTCGGCGCCACCATTGCCACCGTCTTTTCGTGGATCGCCAACCGGCTGTGGACCTTCCGGCACCGGCGCCAGGCGAACGTGGTCCGCGAGTTCCTGATGTTCATCCTCATTAACGGAATCGGAATCGGGATCTCCACGGGATTTACCGCGCTGGCTAAATATTCCTTCAACGTCACCGACAAGAACATGCTGTTTGCCGCGGGAGTTGTGGGAATCCTGGTTGCAACGGTGGTCCGTTTCTTCGCCTACCGGTTCCTTGTGTTCAATCAGGAGCTGGACCAGGAACCGGAATTCTCCCACGACCACGAGATCATCGAGGTGCACCATCGTGAGAGGGCCGCTGCCGCCGCCGCCCAGCGCGGTGAACGCATCGAGCGCGGTGAAGTCCTGGAAACGGAATCGCCGGAAAGCCCCCACCAGCCCTGATGCCCCGGTGGCCCTGGTGCCCGGTCCTTGGAGCCAGGATGCCGGGTCCCGGGTGCCACGGCCCCGGAAGCTACTTGCCGTGGATGCGTTCCGCGGCCAGCAGTTTGTCGGACAGTGCCACGTCGGTGTGCGCCAGGACTACCGAGCCGCCGCTCTGCCAGGCCCCGAGAGAGTTTGCCAGCGCAGGTTCAAGCCCCTCGGCGGCCGAGACCAAAAGCCGGACGCCGTCTTCGTGCGGCGAGGCAAAACCCGTGATGAGGCTTTCATGGGTGTGCAGCCGGCCGTCTCCGGACACCACGGCGCAGGCCGCTGCGGAGGGGTCGGCGTGGGCCATAAAAACGTCGCCGTGGGAACGCACTTCGGCGGCATAGTCGATGGCTCCGGCAGGCAGTTCCCCTGGCCACCGCATGGCCAGTGCAGGCAGCGCAACGGCGATAACGGCGTCGTACTTTCCCTCGACCTTTTCAGGGCTGTCCGTGACGATGAGATCCGCCTCACGGCCGTCCAGGACGGTCTCCATGCCGAGCTGCCAGGCCGCCAGCGCCCAGATCAGTGACTTCCAGTGGGCAGGGAGCTGAAGGCCAAGCCGCATCCCCGGCCCGGCGTCGAGTTCGTCCTGCAGCAGGTTGCTGGTTTTTGCCACCCAGTTGTCCAGCACGCGACCGGACAGTTCCACGCGTTCGGAGTCGGGACCATACCAAGTCAGTCGGGGCGAGGTGGCGTGGCCGGAGCGCAGGGTGGTCATCAGTTCTATCGCCGGGATGCTCATGGCTTTATCTTGTCACGGACCCCGTGGGGCGTTCCGGGGTCAGGGAAGTTGCGTTGGCGGTCCACAGGGGTCCTGTACGGCCGGGCGTGGCCGTGATGTTACTCACAGTAGTTTGTCACCCTGTTTGTCTTATTCGCGCTGCGCCTGTAGTTTGGGCCGTTATTCAGCGGAAATGCGACCTTTCGGCCTCCGATGCGGACCGGCCGGCGTCCGGCGCGCCGGGCCTTTGAAAAATTCCCGGGCGTGGCGTGGCGGGGATTAACCCGGAAAGTTGATTATTATCCCGTCCACGGCTTGACTCCCCAGTAGTTACACACGTGTAATTAGATATAGAAAGTCACTGCATAAATACGGGCACACAACCGAGTGTCCACGGATCCAGGCAGAGGCTGCAACTTTCAGGAGGGCCGCCGTGGGGCAAGCAGAGCGTATCCATGAAGATGCCGTCGTCGCCGGCCAGGCAACGGCAAAATACCGCGCACGGGGCGTACCGAGCGACTGGTACGTGGATCCCGCCGATCCCGGCGCAGCGGACCGTTACAACCGTGACACCAAAGACTCGCTCCAGGACCAGGCCACGGCCTTTCTGGCGGCGCACGAAGCACTCCTTGACGGCGGTCATGACCAGGACGATGACGACCTGGATCCGCCCATGGAACTGCGCACCCCGGCACAGGGGACCAGCACCCAGCCTGTGTGGATCGGCCTGCCGTTCCGGCAGGACTTCGATGACGAAGGCGAACTCGGCTGGCAGACTGATGCATTGTGCGCACAGACGGATCCGGAAGCCTTCTTCCCGGAAAAGGGCGGATCCACGCGCGATGCCAAGAAGGTCTGCGGTGCGTGCAACGTGCGGTCGCAGTGCCTCGAATACGCTCTGGCAAACGACGAACGGTTCGGCATTTGGGGCGGCCTTTCCGAGCGTGAACGCCGGCGGCTAAGGAAGCGAGCGATCTAATTCTTCAGGAAGTACACGTCACTGCCGTTGTGGTGTCCCACAACGGCAGTGCCTATCTCCCCAGAACCCTGGCTGCCCTCGCGCACCAGACCCGGCCCGCGGACGCCGTCATCGGCGTGGACACCGGATCACGCGATGACTCCGCTGTCCTCCTTGAGCGGGCTATAGGCGCCGCCAATGTCATCGACTTTCCGCATGGAAAGAGCGGTATGGGCGGCGCCGTGCGGGCCGGGCTCAACGCCCTGGCGCCGTGGGAAGGCCAGTCCCGGCGCGCCGCCACGGAGTGGGTCTGGCTGCTTCACGACGATGCCGCCCCCGCGCCGGAGGCGCTGGCTGAACTCCTGGGCGCCGTTGAGCGCGCACCATCGGTGACGGTGGCCGGCTGCAAGCAACTGGACTGGCACACCGAACGCCGGCTGATCGACGTCGGACTTTCCACCAGCCGCTGGGCCGAGCGCCTCACCCTGATCGATGCGGACGAACTGGACCAGGGCCAGTACAACGGCCGGAGCGACACTTTCGCCGTGAACTCCGCCGGCATGCTGGTCCGCCGGGACATCTGGGAGCTGCTCAAGGGGTTCGACCCCGCACTGCCGGGCACGGGAGATGACGTCGACTTCTGCTGGCGCAACCGCCTCGCCGGCCACCGTGTGGTGGTGGTGCCCACCGCCCGGATGTTCCATGTGGCGCACCGGCCTCATGGCCAGGGCAACCCCTCGGCGGCCCGGAAAGCCCAGGTCCACCTCCGTCTCAAGCACGCCCCGCTGTGGAAGGTGCCCATCCACGCGGTCGGAGCGCTGCTGGGCAGCATTTTCAAACTTGTACTCAGCATTGCGGTGAAGGATCCGGGGCACGGCTTCTCCCAACTGGTCGCCACGTTCGCTGCCCTGGCCCGGCCCGGCGCTGTGGCAAAAGCCCGCCTGACGGCGGCCAGCACCCGCAGGATCCGGCGTTCGGTCATCAAGAAACTCCAGACTCCCCGGCGTGAAGTCTGGAACCACCGGCGTTCCCTCATGGAGGCCCTCGGTGCTGACAACTCCACGGCCGATGGCCTGGTCCACGATCCTCTGGCGGACCAGCCCACGGGGGATTCAGCTGATGACTTTGCCGCCCTGACCACCACTGAACGGGGCTGGGTGGGTACCGGCGCCCTCGCCGCGGTCATCATCGCGTCCGTTGCGTCGCTGGCAGCGCTCAACGGCCTGTTCCGGGCCGAAGCTGTTTCCGGGGGTGGCCTCATCCCCGTGTCCTCCACCCTTGGCGAAATCTGGCACCATGCCTCCAGCTGGTGGATCAGCCTGGGGGCAGGATTGCCCGGCAAGGGTGACCCCTTCGGCTACGTCCTCTGGATCCTTGGCCTGCTCGGCGGGGGAGATGCCAATGCGGCCATGGCTTGGCTCCTGCTGCTCGCCGCCCCGCTGTCGGGCCTGACGGCATGGTTTGCGGCCGGGGGACTGACTGTCCGGCGCCGGTTCCGCTTTGTTGCCGCACTGTTCTGGGCAGCTGCTCCCGCCCTGCAGACAGCACTGAACCAAGGCCGTGTTGGTGCACTGGTGGCCCACGTCATGATGCCGCTGCTGGTCCTGGCGCTCTTGCGCGCCACCGGCTCCGCTGTGGGCCACGGACGGTTTGTGGTCCCGTCTCCGGACGAGGGGCGTTTCATCGAGACGCCGCCCGCCCGGCCTGGAATCAACGGCATGCCGTCCTGGACCGCTGCCGCTGCGGCAGGCCTGGCGCTGGCCGTTGTCACCGCTTCCGCGCCGTCCCTGCTGATCCCGGCCGTAGTGGTCATCGTGCTCTGCGGGCTGTTGCTGGGCCGCCGTGGCCGGACTGTCTGGTGGGCACTGTTGCCCAGTGCCGCGCTTTTCCTTCCCTTTGGCCTGTCCGTCATCGACCGGCCGCGGGCACTGCTGGCGGACCCGGGTGTTCCGTTGGGATTCGAAGCCGCCCCGCTGTGGCAGCAGTTCCTGGGCCAGCCGCTCCACTTCTCCGTGGACGGCGGCCTTTCCGGCCTTCCGTTCTTCAGTGGCCAGGTCATCCCGTGGGCACTCCTGCTGGCACTGCTGGTGGCTGTCCCGGTCCTGCTGCTTGCCGTTGCCGCCCTGTTCCTGCCGGGTAAGCGCAGCAGGACTGCACGGGTTCTCTGGGCGGCAGCACTGATCGTTGTTGTAGCCGGCTGGCTCGCGGGGCACGTTGCCACGGGCGCCAACGCCGACACCCTCGTCACCCCGTTTACCGGTCCGGCTGTCTCCGCTGCCGGGTTCGCATTCCTGGGGGCAGCCCTGATTGGTGCCGAGCGTCTCCTTGATGCAGCGGACCGTGCAGCCTCGCCAGGCATCCGGCGCACCGTGGCCCTTCGGTCCGCAACTGCCCTTGCCATGGTGGTGCTGCTGGCTGGCCCGCTGGCCGGCATGGCGGTGTGGTCGGCGCAGAATATGCTCCGGTCCACGGCAGCGGCCACCCCGGCCGAGGTGCCCGCCGGGCCCGCCCTGGGAACTCCCCGGCTGGTGGAGTCTGGCAGGGCGCGGACGCTCCCCGCCACCGCCATCGACCGTGGAACCGGGCCGGAGCAGACCCGCACCCTGCTGATCAGCACCCACGAGAACGGCGCCTTTGACGCGGCGCTTATGCGCGGCGCCGGGACCACCCTGGACAGCCTGTCCGCTATTTCTTCAGCCCGGAACATCGTGGGCGCGCCCGGCCAGGAGACGGTCAGGGACGACGACGACGTCACGGCGTCCATCCGCAGCGTGGTGGCCACCCTGGTGGCCGGGCAGGGCGTCGACCCCCGGCCCGGTCTCGAGCGCCTCGGGGCCGGGTTTGTGGTGCTGCGTTCGGCAGATACCGCCGCCCAGCTCACCGCCAGCAGGATGGATGCAGTACCGGGGCTCGTCGCCGTAGGCCAGACCGACGTTGGCTGGCTCTGGCGGATTACCCCGCTGAACCAGCCGGTGCTCCAGCCCGCCGATGTTGCCCACCGCGTGCGGATCGTGGATGGTGCCGGTGCCACCGTGGCACTGGTGCCGTCCAGGTTCGACGACGTCGACACCGCCGTCGCCGCAGGACCGGAGGGCCGGCTGGTGGTACTGGCCGAGCGGGCAGACCCGGGATGGAGCGCTTGGCTCGACGGCCGGAAACTCACCGCCACAACGTCCGGTTCGGCCCAGGCCTTCACCTTGCCGGCCGCCGCCGGCCAGCTGACCATCCGCTACGACGCCCCTTGGGCCCTGTGGTCCGGAATCGCGCAGCTCACGGTGATCGGACTCACCGTCATGCTCGCCATTCCCATGCCCGCACGGCGGCCCAACACGGGGCTGTCACGGGACGAAGGATCATTGCGTAAGGAACACCAGAATGCATAAGGACGCAGCCCGCAGGACCCCGCGCAAGGAGATGCTGGCCGGCCTGGTCTCGGCGGTGGCCCTGGTGGCCGCGGCAGGCGCGGTACTGGTTGCCGGGGCCGTCGCCCCACAGCCAGCCGGGAGCCGCAGCATCGCGGCAGTGCTGGCTTCCGTTCCAGCCGGCGCCAGTGCAGGCGTCTGTCCTGGCCCGGCCCGCCTGCTCGAAGGGACCGAAGCAGGCACCGATCCCCAGTTCAGCCCCAAGTCCGCCACGGCCAGGAGTGCTGTCACGGGCGCCGTCCTCAGCGCGCCTGGCGGTGTCCTGCCGGGCAGCCGGCTGTCCGCGCTTAACGGGACGGCCGCCGTCGAGATCGCCAAGGACGGCGGCCAGCCAAGCCAGGCGACGGGTCCCCAAGGCCTGAGCGCCGGTGTCGTCGCCGGACACAGTGTGGACGGCGCCACCCTCCTGAGCGCACAGGCCCAGGCAGGCCAAAAGCCCTCGGCCGCCGGTGTGATGAAATTCACCGCTACCGACGGTGACCTGCAGGGCTCGGCAGCAGCCAACTGCCAGGCCCCGGCCAACGACCTTTGGCTTGCCGGGGCCAGCACCACAGTGGGCCGCACGTCCGTCCTGGTCCTGAGCAACGCCTCCAGCACGCCCGCCACCGTCAGCCTGGAGCTCTTTGGCGGCAAGGGGCAGATCCAGGCGCCGGGCAGCAGGGGCCTGCTGGTCGCGCCGGGAAGTACGCGGTCAGTTGTCCTGGCGGGCCTGGCCCCCGGTGAAGCTCAGCTCACCGTCCATGTCCGGAGCGCCGGCGGTCCCGTTGCCGCGGCAATCCAGCAGAGTGTCCTTCGGGGACTGACGCCCGGTGGCGTCGACTTCATTGGTCCGGGGGCGGCTCCGGCCGCGCGGCAGGTCATGACCGGCGTGGACATCCAGGACGCCGGCGGGATCTCCGCCATCACCGGCAAGAGTGGCTTCAACGACGCCGGCCCTGCGCTGGCCATCACCGTCCCGGGCCCTTCCGATGCTGTCGTGGAGGTCAAGCTCTTCGGCCGGGACGGCCAGAAAGCGCTCCCCGGCGGCGGTGTTGTCACCGCAAAGGCCGGGGCCGTTACCGAGATTTCGCTGGCCGGCGTCCCTGCCGGCCAGTACACGGTGTCCACGGGTTCGGACGTCTCCTTCGTGGCTGCCACCCGGGTCACCCGCGGCGTGACGCCCGACAAAGCGTCGGACGTTGCCTGGGCTGCCTCCGGTGTCCGGCTCGGCAGCCAGCATGTGGTGCCGGTGCCCCAGGGCGGTGACCGGATCCTGGTGTTCGGCGTCCTCGAGAACCGGGCCACCATTTCCTACGCCGCCATCACCGCGGACGGCAAGATCCAGGCGGCTGCCACTGCCGACGTCGCCGGCGGCACCACAACATCCATCAAGGTCCCTGAGAAGGTGGCGGAGTCCGAGGTGGTGGCGTACGTGGTTTCGGCGTCGGGCGACGCCGCCTACGGTGCCCTCCTGCTGGAGCAGCAAGGCCGCGACGACGTCTCCACCCTGGCGTTTATGCCAGCCGCTACCGGCCAGGAAAAAGTGCCGGTTTCCCTGGGTTACTGACGGCCTGCGCTACTGAACGGCCTGCGCTACTGAACGGCGTTGGCTGGTGAAGGGTCAGTACCGCCGGCGGTAGACCGGGTCCAGGGTTTCCGGCGCAACGCCGAGCATTTCGGCGGTGTGCTCCACCACGACGTCGTGCACCAGATCCTGGAGTTCCTCCCGGCTGCCGCAGCCCTGTTCCACCACCCGGCGGTACAGGGTGATCACCGGGCCTTCTTCGGACGTGGCGGGCGTGTAAGCGCCCATGGGAGGCGGCGCGGCGTCGGCCACCAGTTGTTCCAGCTGGGGAGGTATTTCGTCAACGGCAAACCGCACGCCGTCGAGCGTCTTGCCCCAGATGTCGTGGAGCCGCTGCGCCGAATCGAGCACCATGTCATCAAAACGGTCCGAGCGTGTCCGGTAACCAGGGTGTGTGGGCAACATCAGTTCCCCGCGCAGGCCGCGGCCGTGGCGGTTCCTGCGGCGCGTCGCAAAGCTTCGGCCCGGCGAACCCGAAACGGTGTCTGGGCTGCGGACTTCCGGGTCAGCCAAACGGACCGTAAAAGCTGAATCATGGTTCGATGACTGCATACATTGACTCTAAACCCGGCCGCACATTTACGCGACATAATCCGCGTCTGCGGGCCAGGGCGCGGCGATCGTGTCGGCAAATAGTCCGAACAACCACGGATCCGGAGTAGTCTGTGATGTCGTGGGAGCTATCCGTCAATGTTCAAGGTCAGCCTGCCGTCAGTCGGCGGTGGCTACTTTGACGTACGTCTACGCGGACTCCACCGCTGTCCTGGGCCCGCTGGCCACCTACGCGGAGCCGCATTGTTACGATTTGTGCGAGCAGCACGCCGGGTCGCTCACCGTACCGCGCGGCTGGGAAGTGCTCCGGCTGGCCATGCCCACAAGCCCCCAGCAGCCGGGCCCCGACGACCTCCTGGCCCTCGCCGACGCCGTCCGCGAAGCGGCGGCCTTGCCGCCGAAAGGCCAGGCCGCGCAGGCCCAGCGTGCCCCGCATTCCGCGCTGGAAGCGCCGGTTGGCGCGGAAGGCGCCCGCAGGGGGCATTTGCGCATCCTGCGCGAACCTTCGTGAGGCCGATCTGGCGGTAGGCTGGAACCTGCTAATCAGTCAGCCAACGGCGCGAACGCGCGCCCCTGTCGGGAGCACCAATCATGCCAAAGATCAGTCCTGAACTGTTGTCCGTCCTGCGCTGTCCCGTGACCGGCTCGTCCCTGGTTCAGGACGGCGACGAGCTGGTGTCGACGGCGGCAGGAGAATCGGGCG
>DASSIA010000117.1:0-7971 GCA_035692345.1 Arthrobacter sp.
GGCTGGACCGGGCCTGACCGGCGTGAAATGTTCATGGGAGGCAGGCGGCTGGCTCAACGCCATGACGCAACGCCCGTTTCCGGACGTGCCGACGCCGGTCTGCCTCGCCGGGGTGCGTCGGGCGCCGCGGGCGGGCATTAAAAGCCCCTTGTGCATGACGCGGGGTCAGTGCCGGGGGCACGTTCCGCCGTCGGACTTAAGCGCCGCCGGGGGTAAAGCGCCGTCGGATTAAACGCGGCGGCAACTGCCGGGACATCCAGCCGAAACTGCCCGGCGCAATCCTTGATATGGGTCCTCCAACCGTTCGTTGCGGTATGCAGGGCCAATTCCTGCCTGAGGAGTGCATAAATGGCTACGCCGTTGAACCAGAGTGTGGCGGATTCCGCTCTGCTCACCAGATCGCTTCCGCTGGGGATGCTCCGGGCCTTCAGCCAGTCGGATGGCGCGGACGAAGGTTTCACGCCCACCCTCCTGGCCGAATTGAAGGTCCTCGCCCGGGTCCCCGGGCTCCTGGTGGCCTGCAACTACGGCGGGACACTGTGTGACGCGGAAGGTATCTCAACCGAGACTCTTCCCCTGGGAAGCGCCGCGATCGCACTTCGCGCCCTTGCCGCGCTGCCCAACACCCATGCGGCCGTCATTTCCGGGCGCTCGCTGCGGGACCTCGCCGCAGTGTCCCGGCTGCCCGCTGAGGTCCACCTGATCGGATCCCACGGTGCGGAATCGGACATGGCGTTTGCCCATGTTCAATCCCTGGCCACGGAAGCTGCGCTCCAGAAGGCGGGCACCGCCCTGTCCGAATCGGTGGGATTCCAGAAAGGCATCTGGATCGAACGCAAGCCTGTGGCAGTCGCCGTGCACACCCGTCCGGCGACGCCCGAGGTGCTGGAAGCCGTCACCGAGCGGGCCAGGGAAATCGCCAGGTCACACGGGCTATTCTTCATCGTGGACGGCTCTGTGCTGGACCTGTCCGTGGTGGAGCCGGCCAAGGCCGAGGCTCTGGAAACCCTCAGGTCACGGCTCGGGGCAAGTGCGGCCATGTATGCCGGCGATGCCTACAGTGATGAGCTGGCCATCGCCACCCTCCGGGGGCCGGACATGGGGCTGAGAGTGGGTCCCGGGGAAACGGGTGCGGCGCACCGGCTGCGGGATCCGGAATCCTTTGCCCGTGTCCTGGCCATGCTTTTCGAGCTGCGGCGGGCGTGGCTTTTTGGCGAGGACGCCGTGGGCCTGGAGAGGCATTCGATGATCGGCAACGGCTCCGCCACGGCGTTGGTCACCCCGGATGCGAAGATCTGCTGGATGAGCCACCCGTTGCCTGATTCGGGCTCCCTCTTCGCCCACATCCTGGGCGGGGACGCCGCCGGGCATTTCTCGGTGGAACCGGTCAAAGGCTCGCAGGTGCTGGGCCAGCGCTACGTGGACAGCACCATGATTGTGGAAACCCGCTGGGCCGATGTGACGGTCACGGATTACCTGGAGCCGGCACCGGAAGGGATCACCAGCCTGGTCCGGGTGCTCTCCGGCTCCGGCGCCGCCAAGATCGTCTTCGCGCCCCGGCCGGACTACGCCAACGCCGCGTTCAGCATGGAGGCGCGCGGCGACGAGCTGCACGTGGTGGGCACATCCGATCCCATCATCCTTTTTGCCCCGGGCGCCCGCTTTTCCATCGCCTCGGACGGCCTGCATGCCACGGCCACCGCCGTCGTGAACCTGCAGGACGGCCCGGTCGTGCTTAACCTGCGCTGCGGCGACACTGAGCCGCGGGCCGCTGACCCCGGCGGGGAGGCCGACCGGCGGGCCGCTGTGGCGCATCACTCCCGGCGCTGGGTGCAGGAGCTGGAGCTTCCTTCGGTGAAGCCATCGCTGGTCCGCCGTTCGGCACTGGTGCTCCGGGCGCTGGTACACGAACCCACCGGCGCCGTGCTGGCCGCGCCCACTACTTCCCTCCCGGAAGGAATCGGGGGGACCAGGAACTGGGACTACCGGTACTGCTGGCTGCGGGACGGCTCCATGACGGTGAACGCACTGGTGGACCTCGGCTCCACTGCGGAGGCGGCCGGGTTCCTCGGCTGGCTGGGCCGGATCCTGGAGAACGCGCCCGGGCCTGAATGGCTGCATCCGCTGTACTCCGTGACAGGGTCGCCGCTGACCACGGAGGCGGTGATCGACAGCCTGCCCGGTTATGCGGGTTCCCGGCCGGTGCGGATCGGCAACGCCGCGGACCACCAGGTCCAGCTGGATGTCTTTGGCCCGGTGGCGGAACTGATCCATAACGTCAGTGAGCGCACGGGTGCCCTCGCCGATGACCAGTGGGAGCTGATGGTCCAGATGGCGGCCGCCGTCCTGGCCCGGTGGCACGAGCCTGACCACGGCATCTGGGAAGCACGCCGGCCACCGCGGCATCACGTGTACTCCAAGGTGATGTGCTGGGTGACGCTGGACCGGGCGTTGCGCACGGCAGCGCGGCACGGCCGGGTGCCCGGCGCTGCCTGGGAACCGACCGCCCACGCCATCCGGGAGGAGGTCCTGAGCGAGGGGTGGGACGAATCGGCGTCGTCCTACACGGTGGCTTACGACAGCTCTGACCTGGATGCTGCCGTCCTGCACATCGGGCTGTCCGGCCTATTGGACGTGACCGACCAGCGCTTCCTGGATACCGTCACGGCCGTGGAACGGGAACTGCGGGTGGGGCCCACCGTCTTCCGGTACAGGTACGACGACGGCCTGCCGGGTTTGGAGGGCGGCTTCCACATCTGCACCACGTGGCTGATCGAGGCGTATGTTGCGGTGGGCAGGATCGAGGAGGCCTGGGACCTGTTCGATCAGCTGGTGAACCTGTTCGGACCCACCGGGCTGCTTCCCGAGGAATACGATCCGGGCACGGAAATGCACCTTGGAAACCACCCGCAGGCTTACTCGCATTTGGGCTTCATCCGCTGTGCCCGGATCCTTGACGCGCACCAGCCCGGGCTGAAGAAGCCCTAGGTCCAGGCTTCGCAGGCCAGTTTCGGCAAGGTCAGTTCAGCCGGGTCAGTTCAGCAGCAGTGCCACGCCGATCATGGCGGGCACCGCCACCACCGTGGTGATCAGGACGGTGTCCTTGGCCACGGTGAGGCCAGTCTGGTAGCGGCTGGCGGCCACAAAGACGTTCTGCGCGGTGGGAAGGGAAGCGACCACAACGGCCGCGAACAAGGCCTGGCCCTCAAGCCCTAAGGCAAAGCGGGCAAAGACGTAGGCGATGGCTGGCTGGACCACAAGCTTGAACGCGCTGGCCAGGAGGGTGTCCATGCGCCTGGCGGAGGCGGCCTGAAAGGGGCGGCTGCCGTTCAGGCTCATGCCGAAGGCGATCAGCATGGCCGGGATGGCCGCGCCGCCAATGAGGTGGATGGGCTGAAGGACCAGTGCCGGGACCTGCCAGCCGGTCCCCGCCACCAGCAGCCCGAGGCCGGAGCCAACAATCATCGGGTTCCGCAGGATCATAAGAATGAATCCCCAAGGGGTGGTGCGGTGCGAGCTGGTGCTGGCGTCCAGGATCATCAGGAACAGCGGCGTGAAGAAGGCCAGTTGGAAGATGAGCAGGGGTGCCACATAACTGGCGTCGCCCAGGACATAGACGGCGATGGGGATGCCGAGGTTCGCGGAGTTGGCCAGTGACGCGGCCATCGAGGACATCAGCGCTTCAGGCAACGCGCGCTTCAGGACAAACTTCACGATGCTGAAGAAGACAAGGGCAGTGCAGACGGCGGAAACTGCCGTGACCAGCAGCGGCTCCGCGAACACTTCCCTCAGTTGCGCTTTGCTCAGTGTCTCGAAAAGCAGCGCAGGGCTGGCCACGAAGAACGTCAGGGCACTCAGGACCTGGCGGCCGTTGTCGCCCAGGATCCGTTGGCGGCCCACAAACCAGCCCACCATGATGATGAACCAGACAACAAAGAAGCCCTGCAGCACGCCTATCAAGAGAAGCCTCCGGGGCTGCGGCGGCGGTGTCTGCCCGGACTCACGCTCCGGTTACAGGGCGGCGTTGTTCAGGGCGAACGGCGGACGCATCAGGCCAGGCGTGAGGCCCTCGGCCGGATCGTTTCCGATCTGGACGATCTTGTTGTCCTGATCCACATGGATCACCTTCGGGGCGTAGGCCTTGGCCTCTTCCGTGGTCATCTGGGCATAGGTGATCAGGATGACGATGTCGTTCTCGTGCATCAGGTGCGCGGCTGCCCCGTTGATGCCAATGACCCCGGAGCCGCGCTCGCCGGCGATGGTGTAGGTCTCCAGGCGCGCACCGTTGGTCACGTCCACGATGGCCACAAGCTCGCCGGGCAGGATATCGGCAGCATCCAGGAGGTCCAGGTCAACGGTGACCGACCCTACGTAGTGCAGGTCGGCGTGCGTGACGGTGGCCCGGTGGATTTTGGACTTGAACATTGTGCGATTCATAACGTGCCCAGTCTAGCGCCGGCACCCGGATCGCGCTGTGACGCACTAAACATGGCGGTCAGGCACCTCAGCCGGCCGACCGGCGTCGTCCGTCCTGGCTACTGAGGCGGCGGTGGCGGCCAGCGTCTCGCGGGCGGCGAGGATGGCGGGCCGCTGGGCGCTGGAGCGGCGCACCGACGTAAACACGGTGCGGTGCGGATTGCCCGGCAGGTCCAGCAGCCGGGCGGTGGTGCCCCGGCCGGTCCAGACGAGGTCGGGCATCAGCGCCACGGCATTTCCCGACTCGATCAGCCTGATCTGCGCCTGCAGGTCGGCTGTTTCGAAGCGCACATCGGGCTCGAACCCGGCACTCCGGCAGGCCTGTTCTGCCCAGTGCCGGGAGGCCGTGCCCCGGGGTTCCATCACCCAGGGGAGCGCGGCAGTATCTTCCAGCGATGTAATGGGCGGCCGTCCGGGAGCCGCCGGCGGAACGGCCAGCCGGATCGCGTCAGTGGTCAGTTTGATCCGGTCCAGCTCCTGGTACCGCGGGGCGGCGTGGCCCGGATACTGTTCGGCGATGACCAGGTCAAAATCGCGCGCCCACGTCTCGTGGAGGGCTGTTTCGGGTTCGCGCTGGATCATTTCGATCCGGACCTCGGGATACTCCGCGGTCATCCGCGAGAGCGTGTCCGGCATCAGGGCCAGGGCCGCCGACTGGAACACCGCAATCCGGACGGTTCCCGTGACAGTGGTCAGCGACGCGGCCAGGTCCGCTTCCGCCTGCTCCATCGTCTCGAGCAGTTGGGCGGTGTGGGCCACCAGGACCTCCGCCTGCGGCGTCAGCTGCACGCGCCGCCCGGTTTTCCGGAGCAGTTCCACGCCCACTTCTTTTTCCAGCAGGGCCAGCTGCTGGGACACCGACGACGGACTGTACTGAAGTGCCTCCGCCACCTCCGCCAGCGTGCCCCGGATCTTCAGTTCGCGCAGCAGCCTGAGGCGCCGGACATCGAGCATGGCCACATTCCTTGATGATTCTAATGAATATTGGTTAGAAGTAATCACTTTATCTAACGCAACAGCGCTTGCATACTGGTGTACCTGAGTTACCCCCGTCACAGCCCGCCCCAGGGCGCCGCGATGGGGCCGCACCCACGCAGGAGTTCCTGATGAGCACTAAAGACATGACCCAGTCGATCATGCGGCGCAAGCCCATTGACGACATTGAGGAAGAAAACAAGCACAGCGGGCTTTTCAAGTCCCTTGGGCTCTGGCAGCTCACGGCCATCGGTGTCGGTGGCATCATCGGTGTCGGCATCTTCTCCCTTGCGGGGCTGGTGGCGGCAGGCAGTGGGGATAATCCGGGTGTGGGGCCCGCGGTGCTGATCTCGTTCCTTGTCGCAGGCCTCGCGTCCGCCGCGGCTGCCCTTTCCTACGCAGAGTTTGCCGGCATGATCCCCAGGGCCGGTTCGGCCTACACCTATGGCTATGTGGCTCTCGGTGAAGTGATCGGATGGTTCATCGGCTGGGACCTGCTGCTGGAGTACATCGCGATTGTTGCTGTGGTGGCGATCGGAATCTCCGGATACTTTGACGCCTTCCTGTCCGGCATCGGCATCCACATGCCCACCTGGATGACGTCCACGCCGGATGAAGGCAAGGGCGGCATCTTCAACATTCCCGCCATCCTGGTCTGCCTTTTGGTGACCTGGATCCTGTCCCGCGGAACCAAGGCATTCGGCCGGTTTGAACTCGTGGCCGTCGCCATCAAGGTTGTCCTGATCCTCTTTATCATCGGCCTCGGCATCTTCTACATCGACACCAACAACTACAACCCGTTTATGCCCAGCGGGTTCGGCCCGGTCCTGGCGGGCTCGGCAACGGTGTTCTTCGCGGTGTTCGGGTACGACGCCATGAGTACAGCGGCGGAAGAGGCCACCGACGGCAAAAAGCACATGCCCAAGGCCATCATCCTGTCGCTGATCATCGCCATGCTGCTGTATGTCGCGGCAACCCTGGTCCTGACCGGCATGCAGAACTACAAGGACATCGACCCCAAGGCCGGCTTCGCGTCCGCCTTCAACGGGGTGGGCCTGCCTGTCATCGCCACCATCATTTCCGTCTTCGCCGTGCTGTCCATCCTCACGGTGATGCTGACCTTCCTCCTGGGCGTCACCCGTGTCTGGTTCTCCATGAGCCGCGATGGCCTGTTGCCCGGCTGGTTCGCCAAAACGGACCGGCACGGAACGCCGCAGCGCGTCACCTGGATTGCCGGCGTTGCCTCGGCGCTGCTGGCCGGAGTGTTCCCCATCAAGGCCGTCGCGGATCTGACCAACATCGGCATCCTGGCCGCGTTCGTCGTCGTCTGCTTCTCGGTGATCGTGTTCCGCTACAAGAAGCCGGACGCCCCGCGCACCTTCCGCCTGCCGCTGATGCCGGTCATTCCGGCCTTCGGTGTGCTCGCGTCCGCATTCCTGATGTTCCAGCTGCATTGGGAGACCTGGCTGCGCTTCGTTGTGTGGCTGGTCATCGGCCTCATCATTTACTTCGGCTACGGACGCAAGCACTCCCTGATGAATCCCAACAGCCCGCGCCACGAAGAAGCCGTGGAGATGCACCGCCCCCTCGCCTGACCCCCTGACACGCGTTGCCCTATCACTTTTGGTCCCCAAACCCGCGTTTTGGGGACCAAAAGTGATAGGGCTTCCGGTGTCTAAGGGGCTTGGGGCGAACGGCTCTAAGAGTTGGGTGGCGGGCTTCGGAAGAGTTGGCTTTTCTAACCTGTATTGCTTAGAAAACATCACTTTATCTTATGTGATTGCAAGCTCATACTGATGGATAAGACCCCTTCCACACCATGGAAAGAATGAGCACACGATGACTCGCACTGCAACGGAAACCAACGGACAAACCGACGTCCAGCAGGCCCGCACCCTCGCCGCCGAAACCATCACGCTGGTGCGCCGCTGGCTGACCGAGGCTTCGAAAGTTCCGGTTGACGCCTCGGCTGAACAGCTCGCAGGTGTGCTGAAGGACCCGAACGGACTGGACTTCACGGTGGGCTTTGTGGACGGCGTGGTCCGCCCCGAAGACCTGAACGTGGCCGCCCGGAACCTGGCGGCACTTGCGCCGAAGGTCCCGGCGTTCCTGCCCTGGTACATGCGCAGCGCCGTCCGCCTCGGCGGCACCATGGCCCCGGTCCTGCCGCAGGTGGTCATCCCGATCGCCCGCCGCGTGCTCCGCGACATGGTGGGCCACCTGATCGTTGACGCCACCGACGCCAAGCTGGGCCCGGCCATTGCCAAAATCCGCAAGGACGGCATCAAGCTCAACGTGAACCTCCTGGGCGAAGCAGTCCTCGGCGAGCACGAGGCCGCCCGTCGGCTGGAGGGAACCCATACGCTCCTGGCCCGCCCAGACGTGGACTACGTCTCCATCAAGGTTTCCTCCACCGTAGCCCCGCACTCCGCATGGGCCTTCGACGAGGCGGTGGAGCACGTGGTCGAAAAGCTCACCCCGCTGTTCGCCAAAGCTGCCTCCTTCGCCGATCCCGGCGCC